>JAQWBY010000268.1 GCA_028706165.1 Lentisphaeria bacterium
GCGAGCCAGAGCCAGCGTTTACTGAGGAGGTCGTCCCAGAGACAGCAGAAGGCCAGGGCGAGGAGAAAATATCTCGCCATGGTGGTTGCTTTGACGCCGCTGCTGATCCAGAAGGCGATCATGGCGGTGAGGGCGCCAGCGCCGAAGAGACTGAGGATATTGAGGTATTCCTGGTGGGGGTCCATGAAGGCCGCGAAGCTGTCGAGGACGGCGACGGCGTTGTAGTGTTCGAGGGTGTTGCGAATGGCGTTGTGATCGGCGAGCTGGGGGTAGAGCCGGGCGATTTCGGCTGGGCTGTGGCCGATGAGGAAGCCACGTGGCGTGTGCGTGGCCATCTTGGCGTAGATATTCTGGTGGATCATGTACATACCGCTGGTGGTATTGATGACGGGCCATTGCGGTTTGAGGGGAAAGACCACCCAAAGCACGGTGGCTGTGCAGATGAGGCCGACAGCGATGATGAGCAGCCAAGACCAGCGGCTGAGCCGCGGCCAACGCGGGCGGCAGGCGTCCGCCAGAAAGCCCAGCATAACGGCGCCGGTGAGGACAGCGTGTTTGCTGAAGCTGTGGACGAGCGGGAGGAGGCACAGGCCAAGCCCAAGCAGACAGAGCAGCCATTGCCGCAGCGTGAAATGTCGCGCGCGGGGGGCCAGGCCGGACAGCACCATGGCGACCGGCAGGACATAGAAGGAACCGAGCATATTGGGGTTTTGGAAAGTGAAGGCGAAGCGGCGGGCGAGAAAGCTCATGGCGGTGCCGTCCATCTGCGTACTGATGAAGACGAAGCCCAGGCTGCCTCGGCCGCAGGCGATGAATGCCGTGAGTTCGGCTAGCCAAGCCAGCAGAATCAGCCCGCAGAGGATAGCACCACAGGGCAGCAGGAGAGCCCGTGGCGGTGGATTTTCGCGCACAAAAACGAATAGGCCTGCCAGGTAGAGAAAGACGGCGAGGTTGTAGCCATTGTCGCCGCTGGGGCTGATGGCGTGGCAGAGCGTGGAGATGGCGGCGATGGCCAGGAAGGCCAGCAAGGCCGGGTAGGGTCGCCGCCGCAGCGCTTGAAAGATGCGGCGTTCGAGGAGCATGATGGCGATGACCGGCGCCAGGAAGTCGGCGGCGAAGAATTGACCGCGCAGGGGAATGTAGAGGAAGAGCAGGGCGATGTAAGCCAGGATGACGGTGCTGGTGATGTGTTGTCGGGTCAGGGTCATGACTGCGGGCCTCTAGTATCGTCGGTGGCGGCCTGGGCGGCGGGGTGCTTGTCGTTGTTGGTATGAGCCTGGTCGGTGGCGGTATGGGCGGCGGGTGCCCCTTTGCCTGGGTTACGGGCAAGGATGGACTGGTAGAGATCGATATGGGCGTCGATCATGGCCTGGCGTGGGAACTGGCGTGGGGGGACCTGCTGGAACTGACCGGCCATAGCCTGGCGCATGGCGTTGGCCAGCGCGTCGACGTCGTTGGGGGGAATGGTGATGACCTTGCCGCTGGCGACTTCGGGCAGGGAGGCGTTGTCGGTGACGATGACAGGGCGTTGCAGGGCGCAGGCCTCGGCGGCGGCGAAGCCGAAGCCTTCCGAGAGCGACGGCACCACGACGGTGTCGGCCAGCATGACGTAGCTTGGCAGTTCGGCGTAGGGCTGCGGTGGCAGCAGGATCATGGCGTCTTGGAGCCGGAGTTCGTCACGCAGACTGAGCATGTCGCGATAGCCCTCGCGGCAAGCTGCGGCGGTGCTGACAATGGCCAGCAGCCGGGCCGGCCGCCCTTCGTCGCGCAGTCGGGCCAGTGCTCGGAGCAGCAGTGGCAGGCCTTTGGAGCGGCCGGGTCGGCCGGAGAAAAAGAAGACGAAGACATTATCGAGTCCGAGCTTTGCGCGCAGCGCTGGGTCGCGGTGATGCCGGGCGGGGTTCCAGAAGTCGTCGTCAATGCCGTTGTGAATGGTGTGAATGCGTTCGGGAGCGATGCCGTGTTGACGCAGATCGCGGGCTGTCGCCGCGGAGACGGCGACGATGTGGTCATAGCGGCACAGATACAGGGCCCGTTCAATGATGTCATTGAGCCAGTTGGACAGCGCGCCGGCATCGGACACGCGCTGCCATTTGTCGATCCAGAGCTCGTGGACGGTGAGGATCACTGGGCGTTTGCAGCTGCGGGCGGCGAGCCAGGCCGCCGGGGCGGCGGCGGAGGTCGTCGCGTGAAGGATGTCGGCCTGGCGGGCGAAGCGTAGGATGCTGGGCAGGCCGAGGAGGGGAAAGAGGTAGCGGCAGCCGCCCGTGCGGACACGGAAAATGCTAACGCCGTTGTGTTCTTCCTGCAACGGCGCGCCGGCTATGGCCTGGGTAATGACCAGCACCCGGTATGACTGTGCGGCAAGACCCTCGGCGAGGCTCTGAAAGAGAATCTCGGCGCCGCCGACGTGCGGGTAGTAAAAATCCCGGCAGAACAGAATGGTGGTTTGCTGTGCTGCGCGTGGATGGTTGGTCATGGTGGACTACTCCGCAGCGGTGCTGCTGCTGCTGATCGGCGCGCCAGCAAGGGCGCGACTGACGCTAGGCTTGAGCCAGGCCGAGCCCATGTGGAGCCAGGCGGGGCCGCCGGCCGGGCTGGCTTCCAGCTTCAGCTGCTTGACGCCGATGATGTCGGCCTCCAGCATGACGTTCAGGTCAGACCAGCGGACGCTTTTTTCGGCAAGCTTCTTGCCATCGCCATAGACGGTGAAACGGACCGCTTCGTCTTTTTTGCGGCTCTGGCTGATACCGCTTTCGCGGGGGTTGAGGAGAGTGATGCCGGAACTGAATTTTTGGAAACGGCCTTGCAGGTCATATTCGATGGTGGCGGGGGCGCGGAGGCCGATGCTTTTGTCGGTCTGGAGCTTGTCTCCCCAGAAGGAGCGTCCCAGTCCGATGGCGCCGCGCATCTGGTCGATGCGCTTGGGCATGAGATCGACCAACGCCAGCGTGGTATCGTGAACTAGGCTGGCGTCTTGCCACTGTGGGAAGAGCTGCGGTGCCATGAGTTCGCGCAGGTCATTGACGCCGGTGAACCAGCTGCCGGATTCGACTTGCCAGTCGCTGCCGAACCAACCGACGAGGAGCATGGTCTCCGGCGAGGCGGAGCGGGCGTCATAGATGGCGTAGTCGAAGTATTTTTTGGAATCGAAGACGCCCCAGTTGAACCAGTTGCCGAAGCGTCCCCAGCACTGGAAGGCGGCTTGTGGCGACTGTGCTGAGAGCATGACCACGCTGCGGTGTGGCGCGTAGCTGACATTAGGGTAGATGAGCATGAAGCCGATGTCGTCGCGGTCGAGGTCGATATTTTGTGCGCGCAGCGGCGTGGTGATGTCAGCGAGGGGGAAAAATGGTCCGAGCTGGTTGCTGATGGCGTTGTCGCTGGTGCCGCCGAAGAGGATGAGGTTGCGGCTCTGCATAATTTCGGCGCTGCAATCCGTGTCCTTGATACTGAGACAGGGGGCGCCATTGCGTCGTTTCCACTCGTTGGCGAAGCTGTTGGCTTCGCGTTGCCAGGCATCGTTCATGGCGGGATAAGGCGATTGCGTGCCGACGACGAGGACGAATGGGGCGAGGACCGCCTCATGAATGGGGCCTTCGCAACCGCGTTTTTTGCTGAGAGTGGGCATGCTGACCTTGATTTGCTCCTGCCAGCCGTGGGTAGGATCTCGGCGCAGCGTGAGCCAGTGGTCGGGGGCGAGGTCGTTGGCGATGCGCAGGGTCTGGCCGTCAATGCTGAGGGTGATGTCTTTGCCGTGGCTGAACAGCGTCGTCGGCCGTTGGCAGGACAGGGCCAGGAGATTGCTGGTGTTGATGGTCAGGTGATTCTGCGCATCGACTTTGGCGTCGATGGTGGCGAATTCGACCGGTCTGGCGAACTGTTCCATGCGCAGCCAGTAGGCTTTGCCGTGTTTGAGTTGGGCGGCCTTCCAGGTGACCGTGCGCGGGAAGGGCTCGCGCGTCCAGCTGCAGGTCCAGGCGAGGCCTTCGCCGGTGGCGCTGCCCGGGAAGCCGCCATGGCCGTTGCCGGGATATTCGCGGTATTCGACGCGGTAGCCGCGGGCGCGGAGTTCCCGGGTCATGAAGCGGGAATGCTCGGGGGGGACGATGGTGTCACCGGAGCCGGAGAGGATGTAGGTGGGCAGATTGAAGAGGTTTTGCGCGAAGGCGCGGGCGGTGTGGCCCTCCTGCAGCCAGTGGCGGAGGCTGTGGAAACGCCCAGGAAAAGGCCGGTTCCAGCCCCAGCGCAGGGACCAGGCGAGATTGTCGGCATTACCGACGGTGGGAAAGATACCGGCGAACTGGTCGGCGTAATGCACGCCGAGGTGGAAGGCGCCGGTGCCACCCATGGAGCCGCCGGTGAGGTAGACGCGGTCGGGGTCGATGTTGTAATCGCGCTTGATTGCCTCAATGGCGCTGAGGACGTCATCTTCGCCGAGGTCTTTGTAGTCGGTGGAGCCGCGGCCTTGCGGGGAGAGGCAGAAAGCCCCGCTGTAGCTGGGTGCCGGATGGCCCTGGAAAGGGCGAAACCAGCCATGGCCGTGCATGGACACGATGAGCGGCCAGGCCACTGCCGGGTCGTAGGCGCCGGGGATGCTGACGGAGTAGGTTTGGATGCTGTGGTCGATGGGCGAGATGTATGCGCGTAGCCGCGAGCCTTTTTCTTCAGCGATGGCAGAGACGCCCTGGCGGCTTTGGTGCGCCGCCCGCAGCAGCAGCAGGTAGTAGTCTTCCAGCAGCTGGCGTTTCTTGGGGTCCAGGAGGGCTTTTGGGTCGCTGTCAACCTTGGCCTGTTCCAGAGCGTACTGTGCTTTGGACATGATCCAGGCGGCTTGACGGGCGCCTGCGGAACGGTCTTGCCAGGCGCGGCAGCGCTCGGCCCGGGATAGCGCACGCAGCCAGTCGGCATAGCGGCGGGCCTGACGGACGGAGCAGACTCTGCTTGCCTTCGGTGGTGGTTGCTTGTTATCGCCGGCATTGTGGGCTTTTTGCGCGCGTGCGCTGCCAATACCGTAGGCGATGAGGGCGAAGACGATGATGCCGGCGATGAACGAAAGGCGTTTGACGAATGGGTTGCGCATAGGTGGTCCGTCTTGGCAGAATATCAAAACGGCCGCGCCGTCATGGCGGTGAGTGTCGTGACGGCGGCGGCTGGCGGGGAGCGACTACAGAAGTGGCGGGCAGGTGGGGTTACCGGCTGCCCGTGGCGCTTGCTAGCGGCTTAGTTTTGCGCCATGGCGACGAATCGGCGGAGGTTTTCCTGGCCGATGGCAATGCCGGTGAGGACGTCTTCCATGCCTTCGAATTCAATGGACAGGACACCTTGGTAGCCCTTGGCGGCTAGGATACGCACGCATTGATGTACGGGGACGTTGCCGTGGCCGATGATGGCGCCGCGCCACCAGTTGCCACCGCGAGATTGATTCCAGCCTCTGCCGGGGTGGGGCATGGTACCGGGCTTGAGGTGGAAGTCCTTGGCGTGGCAGTGAAACGCAT
>JAQWBY010000022.1:0-5972 GCA_028706165.1 Lentisphaeria bacterium
GGTCGGCGGCGGTTGCCTCATGTACAAGTTGCTGAAGGACTGACGGATTCCGAGGTGGCTCCCGGTATCCGTGAGGCCTTCAGCGATGGGGGGACGGCGGCAGATCGATGAGGTCTGCCGCCATTTTTTTTTGAGGGGAAAATACTCTGACTAATGCAGAGCGGTGTGAAGCGACGTGGTGGGCGAATGAGGCACCCTCCGGGCACGTCACTAACCAATGGCTGGGGCAAGCGCTTAGGTTATGTCAGCGGCAAGGCGCGCAGTTCGCCTGCTGCGAGGGTCACGCTGAATTCCTGGCCATCCCAGGCGAAGCGCAGGGTCTGGGCGTTATCGCCCACATTGGCGAGAAAGACCACTGTTTTGTCTCCAGCAGCCGAACGCCAGACATATCCGAACCAGGCCGGCAGCTGTCCCTCTACCGTCGGCGACAATGGTGCATCCTTGACTTGCCACAAGAAAAAGGCCTTGCGTCCCAGCCAGGTCAGAGGCACTTCCGGCACTGAATCCAGGAACGACACTTCGCCCAGCAGACTACCGTAGGCGAAATAGTCCAGGTGTGCCTGGCGGAATTCCGCGAGCTTCTTGAGCAGCGCGCATTTGTCTGGCTGTTCGAGAATCAGCGGATGGTACCAGCCAAGGGCCTGTCCCCAGAGCAGTTCCCGCGTCTGCGCCGCACGAAAACTGGTGAAGTCGTCATCTTGGTTTTCCGGGGAGCAGAAGTAGGTCGTATATCCCGAATAGACGGCGTGGAAGAAGGGGACATCTTCCGGTGTCCGCCTTGTCACCTGCAAATATCCGTCGATGACATTCATCCATTGCTCACCTGATCCCTCGGTGGTCACAAAGGCATTCTTTTGCGCATAGTTGGCGTGAATTTTACGTAGCAGGGCCTGATAGCCATCATAGTACCAGGTTCCGCCGCCAACGGGATGACCATGTTCCGGGCTATAGCAGACTTGGCCGGAGCAAGCACCGATCTGATCGATGAAAATCGAGCCGGCGCCTAAATCCAGCACGCGTGAACAGAAGTCATTGGCCACATCATCCCATTGCGGTGTATAGGGGCACATCGGCGACATCGGCGGTGTTAGCGTGCCATACCGCTCTACGCGCGCCTCGCCATCGGCACTGGTCAATGCCCACTGTTTCACCAGTTGGTAGCTGAGGAGATTGACACTCCAGAGCCGCCCATTGACATAGGGCATTGCCTCGCAGCCCAGAGAATGGCAATGCTCCAGAGACTCCTTCACCCCGGGTTGTTCGGGGAAATACTCGGGATAATTCACATCGTGCCCTGAGTGCTGCCATAAATGCCAGTGGATGCCCACGGGAGTATTTGGGAAACACTCATGCGCTTTGGTCATGGTCTCCGAGACTTCCTCGGGATAGGCATGAATATTGAGCCAGAGGGGAATCTCGCATATCCGTTTGGGATAATCCGCGCGTTTGACGATGGGCCCTTTGGCAGTCCAAGGCGCTGTCAGCGCCCAGTCACGATACAGTTTTGCCGCCGCCCACCAGTCGCCAGTCAGGGCTGCCACTGTGACTTCATAGCGCGGACCTTCCGCGGCCTTTCCCGGCAGTCCCGCGTTCTCCATGGGGGTCACAAATGACAAGTCGTTCTCCTTGGACAATACGAGCTGCTTGATGCGCGCCTGGGAATCATGCGCCGCAAAATACAGGCCCTGCCTGCCCTTGAAGAACGCCGTCATCATCGGGTGGTAACCCATGCAGCCGAAATAGGCATCACGTTCGCCCCACGGATGTTTCTTCACCAGGCGCGCGCCCAGATCGGGGCGCGGCAGTAGCACATCGGCTTCGCCTGACGCTGCGACCTGTCGCAGTACAGGATAGTGCGTTTCCGCCAGTGCATACTGCGCACTTTGGTTTTGGACTTCCAACGACCATTTGCTGGTGTCATCGGCCGCAAAGCGGACTGTGGCGCGAACCGTGACCACGGCCTGCTCCTCGCCCACATCCAGACCGTCCCAGATGAAGGTCGCCCCCGTTTCGCCGTTTATCTCCAGACGCCGGCTACGGCAAGGGGACAGGTTCGTGAGTTTCACACTGAGCTTCTCCCCTGACGCCGTTGTGTTCCAGAACGTCGCCTCCCAGAACGACGCGCCCGCTGAACAGGCGTGTCCGAAGGGCGTGTCCGCCGCGCCTTTGTGCAGAATCCGCCGGATGCCAAACCCCTCTGCCGCGCTTGCGAACTCGATGCGCAGCGCCTTGTTTTCCAAACGTTCCATAGTGCTCCTGGCCTTTATCTTGAATCCGTGAAAGAGACGGCGCAGAAAATGAACTGCATGGGTACTTCTGAAATGTGGAAAGAACGGACTGTTTCAGCCACCACCTGCGGTTTGTTGGTGGCAGCGGGCTAGACGCGGTCGAAGACGCGGACGAAGTCGACGACGAAGGCGTCTTTTTCGGCGTCTTTGGTCAGTTCGGGTGCGGGTTTATCGCCGCGGCGGTATCCCTGGCATTCGGTGGAGAGGATGATGAATTGTTCGCAGTGCGAGACGGGTATGGCTGAGCGCCAGGATTCCCTGCCGTCGATATAGAAGACGTAGCCATCGGGGCTCCAGTCCATGCCGTAGTAGTGGAAGTCGTCGAGGCTGCCGAGGGTGGGGATATTCCCGGAGCCGAGGTGTTTGTGGTTTTTGCCATAGCCGCCCCAGTGGAGATTGTGGCTGACGAGGCCGTCGCGGCTGAAATTTTCCATGATATCGAGTTCAACGCCGGTGGTAGCGGTGTCCATATTAGCGCCGATGATTGGCGACTGCATCCAGAATGCTGACCACCAGCCGGGCTTTTTTTGCAATTTGCAGCGCACTTCGTAGTAGCCGTATTTGTGGAGGAATTTGGGTTCGGAGAATTGGGCGATGGGCCATGACAGCGCGGTTGAGTAGGGGTTGCCGGGGCGGTCGAGGAAGTTCTCGCCGGTTTGCAGTTGGGTACTATAGAAGTGTCCGTCTTTTTCGTAGGTGGTGAGGTGCAGGTTGCTGTCGCCGTCGAGAAAGAAAGCGTCATCGCAGAAGGTGCGGAAGCGCTGTTGCATAATATGCAATCTGGGGAACCACTTGTTGCGGTCGAGTTCCGTGCCGTCGAATTCGTCATTCCAGGCCAGCTGCCAGGAATGGCCGTCGGGGAGGAGGCTCGCGGCGTGTTGCTGGTCGATGGTGATTTTTTGCATGTAGGGGACCTCCCGTGATTTTGGGGTGGTGGCGAGAATTGGGGTGGGTCTGCGTGGACACGGCCCGGTTGTCCTTGCTGCCTCGATAGTATAGCACCGGATTGACGGTGCTCGACGGTAATCGACGGCAATCGACGGCAATCGACGGCAATCGACGCACGCATCCCCTGATGGTGGCGGGTGGTCCTTGCCGCCGGACGGCGGCGCTACGGGAGGCCTTGGACATCCAAACAGCCAATCGTTAAATAATCAGCGTCAAGCTGCGGCATCTGCGGATAAAAAAACTATCCTCGGCGCTGGGTTGTGGTCATTTGACAATGGTGGTATCGTCCGATAGAGTAGCCCCTTGTTCCGGCAGGAGGGACGGCGGTTTTCAGTGGATGGTGGCTGCGCCACGCATAGATAGCGAAGCAAGTTCTAGATAGCAGCAGGTAGACAGGAGGCAGCAATGGGCGATTTACGGGTGGCGGTAGTGGGTTTGGGCTGGGTGGCCGAAGCGCATATTGATGCTTATCAGGCCACGACGGGCGCGAAAGTGACGACGGTGTGCAGCAGTCGCAATCCCAGTCCAGCCGAGGTCGAAGCGCGCTATGGGGTGCCGGTGAAGGTCTATTCGCGCTACGAGGAGGTCCTGGCGGATCCCGAGATTGACATCGTGTCGCTGTGCACGGCGAATATGTTTCATGCCGAGCAGGCGATAGCGGCGGTTAAGGCCGGAAAGCACGTGTATGTGGAGAAGCCGGTGGCGTTGAGTTACGCCGATGCTCTGCGCATGCGTGACGCGATTCGCGCCAGTGGCAAGAAAGCTTGCGTGGGCTTTGAGTGCCGGTATAGCAAGCAGTTGTCGCTGCTGTACTCCGTGGTGCGTAAGGGCCTGATTGGCGACATTCATTACGGCGAGGCCGACTACTACCACGGCATTGGCCCTTGGTACGGGCAGTTCCGCTGGAGCGGCAAGAAGGACGGCGGTGGCAGTGCGCTGCTCAGCGGCGGCTGCCACGCTCTTGACGCGCTGATGCTGCTGATGGGCGAGCCAGTGGAAGAGGTCAGCTGCTTCAGTTCACGCAGCCGAGCGGAATGTTTTGCTGATTACGAGTTCGACTCCTGCAGCGTCACCTTGCTCAAATTTGCCAATGGTCGGGTCGGCAAAGTCGCTGCCTGCATTGACTGCCTGCAGCCTTACTACTTCCACTTTCATCTGGTTGGCAGCAAGGGCAGCCTGCTGGACAACAAGCTGTACACGACGGAACTGCCCGGCTTGAACAAGGAGCGCTGGACGACGCTGGAAACGGCTATGCTTGACTCCGGCGAGGTGACGGACCATCCGTACCAGCCGCAGATGCAGGCCTTTGTCGAGAGCATCCAGACGGGCGTGGACGAGCCGATGACCAACTTCGAACAGGGCTTCCGCTCGCATCAAGTGATATTCGCGGCGGAGCAGTCGGCCCGGCTGGGACGCAGCGTGAAGCTCGCCGAGCTGGGGTGAAAGACGGCCGCTGGCGATGGGGACGCGGTGGACCAGGTGGACCAGGTGGACCAGGTGGACCAGGTGGATGCGCGCGCCCAGGGTGGAAGCGGCTTCCAGCCGCTTCTTGCACAGCCCCGCAGAAGAAAACGATTATGCTGCTCACCTGCTCAATACTTAGCCAGCCGAGTCATGCTCGCCTGAGTGGCCGCAGTGGACTGGAAAAATGATCTCGCATGAGGGGTCTGAACAAGAAATGGCTTGATGATGAACAAGATTGTGCTGATTGACGCCTATGCGCAGATTTACCGGTCCTTTTATGCGGTGCGGGGGCTGACCAATGCCCGTGGCGAGATGGTCAATGCGTTGTACGGGATCGGGCGCTTGCTGCTGAATCTTGAGCGCAGCCTGCCCAGCAGCTACGGCGCGGTGGTTTTTGACAAGGGCAAGCCCGCCCGGCGGGTGGAGCTCTGCCCGGAGTACAAGGCGCAACGACCGCCAATGCCGGATGACCTACGTTCGCAGTTGCCGGCCATCCGCGAATGGCTGGCGGCTTTCGGCTGGCCGATCCTCGAACAGGAAGGCGCGGAGGCCGATGACATTATCGCCGCCGTCGCCAGCGTGCGTGAAGGGCTGCCGGTGGCTATTCTGACCCATGACAAGGACATCGCGCAGCTGGTGTCAGCGGAGGTCGAGCTCTTGCAGTCGGTCAAGGGCGATGCCTGGGAAAGCGTCGGGCCCGCCGAGGTCGAGGCGAAATTTGGGGTGCCGGTCGTCTGCTTGGGTGACTATCTGTCGCTGCTGGGTGACAGTTCGGACAATATTCGCGGGGTGGACGGTGTCGGCCCGAAAACCGCTGCAAAACTCCTGCAGGACTACGGCAGCATCGACGGCATTCTGGCGCATCTCAATGACATCAGCAACGGGCGCCTGCGGGAGAAACTACAGGCAGCCGGTGATTTGCTGACCCGCAACCGGGAGCTGGTGCGCCTGGATGCGGCGTTGCCGGATGGCTGGACGGGGCTTGACGGCATCCGCCGACGTCCGCCGGACTGGGCGCGTATCAAGACCCTGGCGGAGGCAGAGGGGTTTAAATCTATGCTGACAAGCATCAGCGAGAAGCAGCAGAAGGGCCAGCAGCTGAGTTTGTTCTGATCTCGCTCTCCTCTGATTGTCGCACGCGAAGTCGCGAAGATTGTCTCACGCGAAGTCGCGAAGGCGCGAAGAAGAAGGCGGCATGTCTTGCCGCTGCGCGTCAAGTCACGCCGCCGAGAAGGAAGGCGGGAAGATTGTCTCACGCGAAGTCGCGAAGGC
>JAQWBY010000022.1:6072-22714 GCA_028706165.1 Lentisphaeria bacterium
GCGCGTCAAGTCACGCCGCCGAGAAGGAAGGCGGGAAGATTGTCTCACGCGAAGTCGCGAAGGCGCGAAGAAGAAGGCGGCATGTCTTGCCGCTGCGCGTCAAGTCACGCCGCCGAGAAGGAAGGCGAGAAGATTGTCTCACGCGAAGGCGCGAAGGCGCGAAGAAGAAGGCGGCATGTCTTGCCGCTGCGCGTCAAGTCACGCCGCCGAGAAGGAAGGCGGGAAGATTGTCTCACGCGAAGGCGCGAAGGCGCGAAGAAGAAGGCGGCATGTCTTGCCGCTGCGCGTCAAGTCACGCCGCCGAGAAGGAAGGCGGGAAGATTGTCTCACGCGAAGGCGCGAAGAAGAAGGCGGGAAGATTGTCTCACGCGAAGTCGCGAAGGCGCGAAGAAGAAGGCGGCATGTCTTGCCGCTGCGCGTCAAGTCACGCCGCCGAGAAGGAAGGCGGGAAGATTGTCTCACGCGAAGGCGCGAAGGCGCGAAGGCGCGAAGAAGAAGGCGGCATGTCTTGCCGCTGCGCGTCAAGTCACGCCGCCGAGAAGGAAGTCGCGAAGATTGTCTCACGCGAAGGCGCGAAGGCGCGAAGAAGAAGGCGGCATGTCTTGCCGCTGAGAAGGAAGGCGCGAAGATTGTCTCACGCGAAGGCGCGAAGGCGCGAAGAAGAAGGCGTATTACTATCTAGGCTTTATCGGCGCCGGTTTTGCCGAATTGTTCGCGGTAGTAGCAGGGGGCGATGCCGGTGAGGTGTTTGAAGCGGCGGCTGAAGTGGAAAGCGTCGGGGAAACCGACGCGGCTGGCGATGTCGGCGATAGTGAGTGAGCTTTCAATGAGGAGGGTGGTGGCCTGGTTGACCTTGAGCTTGTCGAGGTATAACTTCGGCAGCATGCCGGTGCGTTTGGTGAAGGCTTCGCGGAAGCGATTGACGCTCATATCGCAGAAGTGGGCCATTTCCGGCACAGTCCAGTCGCGGGCCGGGTCGTCCTTGAGCTGATCAATGAGGACGGCCATGGCGGGATATTTGTCCCGGTTGTGCTGATGGAAGCGGTTGTTGTAGAGATCAAGGAGGAGCTTGTTGAGGGCGAAGATGGCGTTGAGCTGGGCGTGTTCAGACGGGTCGGCAGCCAGCTCAATGACGGTATGGAGTAGGGGGGCGCTGCCCAAGCCGAAGACGCCATCGCGGAAAATACCGCTGCGAAACCACATTTCTGCGAGTGGACCGCAGAAATTTACCGTATCCTCTACGAAGCAGTCGCCATCAGCGGCGCCATAGCGATGGAGGGTGTTGGGCGACACTAGCACGCAGTCGCCTGGGAGCATGGGCACGGCGGCGGGAAAGGCCGGCCGAGTGTAGAAGCCGCGGCCGTGACGGAGGTGGGCGATGGCGTAGAACTCAAAATAGCGGTTGGACTTGCCGTCATCGGGTTGGATGAACTGTACTTCGCGGCCCCAGTTGAAGATCCATAGGCCGGCGCGCCGGTTGATGTCGGCCATTTTGCGCGATGGCAGTTTGTGGATACAGATATCTGGTCGGACGATAATGGTATTGGGATTGGTGTTTTTATCCATTTCATTAATGTAGCCCACGGGTACATTAGTTTCCACATGGGCGCGACAGGCTGACATAGAGACGTGTTTGCCGGTCTGTTGCTCCTTCGCGTTGCCAGCTTTTCATCTATGTTTGAGGAGTGACGAGACATGGAAGTGATCATTCGTTCCAGTCGTGAAGAAGCCGAGAAATTCACCGCCGCCCTGCTGACGACGGCAGTCGAGGCCAAGCCGGATTGCGTTCTGGGGTTGGCGACGGGCCGGACGATGGAGGCCGTATATGCCGAGATGGCGCGACTCCACCGTGACAAGGGCGTGGATTATTCGCAAGTCTGCACGTTCAACTTGGACGAGTACATCGGTTTGGCGCCGGATGATCCGAATTCCTACCGTTATTACATGCAGGACAAGCTTTTCAACCACATCAACATCGACCTGCAGCGGACCTATTTGCCGGATGGTCTGAGCAAGGACATCAAGCAGGAAGGCTCGCATTACGAAGCGCTGATTCGCTATCGCGGGGGCATTGACCTGCAGTTGCTCGGCATTGGCGAAGACGGCCATATCGGCTTCAATGAGCCGCTGTCGAGTTTTGCGTCGCGGACGCGTGATGTGACGTTAACGCCGGAGACGATCGCCCAGAATTCGCCGATGTTCAAGCGACCGGAAGACATGCCGCGGCGTGCGTTCACCATGGGCGTTGGGACCATCTTGGAGGCCCAGCGGATTGTCATGTTGGTGACCGGTGCAAAAAAGGCGCGGGTACTGGCGGCGGCAGTGGAAGGGCCTCTGGCGGCGATGGTGCCGGCGTCGGCGCTGCAGCTGCATCAGAACGCGGTGGTGGTTGTCGATGCAGCGGCCGCGAGCGAACTACGGATGCAGGAATACTACCGTTGGGGCTTTGAGAATGACCCACGTTGGCAAGACTACCGGTGAATTCGGTATCTTTTCTTGTCATGAAATGAAATGGCCGCATATTATGCGTGCTGGTTGTCCTCCCGGCTGACAGACAGTCGCGGAGGACTTTTTTTACCGTGTCTGAGGCAGTAGTCGAGTGAGCAGAGGAGCAAGGGCCATGAACGTTGGAGTGAGCACCTATAGTTTTAGCCGTCTGATCCGTAGTGGTGAGATGACGCAGAGCGGGGCGGTCGCCAAAACCAAGGAAATGGGCTTCGATTCGGTCGAGATCTGCGATATCCATGCGGAGGGTGGTGTGAGCGAGGCCGATTACGCACGGCGGCTGCGGGACGAGGCGGCGGCATTGAGCTTGCCGATTGCGAGTTATACCTTCGGCGCCAATTTGCTGGGCGCCAACGACCACTATGACCCCCAGGCGGAGATCGCCAGGGTGAAACAGCAGGTGGACATCGCGGCGTTGCTCGGGGCGCCCTTGGTGCGGCACGACGCTTTTGGGTCCTTCCCCGCTGACTACAAGGGCCTGCGCGGTTTTCATGCCGTGTTGCCCCTGATTGCTGACAGTTGCCGGGAAATCACCCGATATGCGGCCGACAAGGGCATTGTCACCACAGTGGAGAACCACGGGCACATCTGCCAAGACAGTTTGCGTATGGAAGAGCTGGTGACGGCGGTCAATCACAGCAACTTCGGGCTGACCATCGACATCGGCAATTTTGGCGGCGTTGACGATGATTCGGCGATTGCGGTGGGTCGGCTGGCGCCGTTTGCGCGGCATTGCCATGCCAAGGACAGCCATATCAAGGCGGGGACGGAGATATTTCCGGGTCGTGGGTGGCGCGCGTCGCGCGGCGGCACCTGGCGGCGTGCGGCGATCATCGGGCATGGCAATGTGCCCGTTGCGCAGTGCGTGCGGATATTGGCGGCCAAGGGTTATACGGGTGCATTGTCCATTGAATACGAGGGCATTGAGGACGTACTGATGGGTATCAGCATGGGGCAGGAGAATCTGCGCCGTTATATCGCCATGACGGCGGGCTGAACAGAGCAGGGCCGGCTATCATGACAGCCGGCATTTTCTGGCAGAGATATCTTTGGGTGAGAGGTCAATTAGAAGGGAACTGCTGAAGATGATGAGCAAACTACTTGGCGGCATCCTGGGTATGATGGTCTTGGCCGGCGTTCAGGCGACGGCGCAGCCGGCGGCATGGACAAAGGTGGATGAGGAGAACTACCGTCTGGAGTGCCCTCTCGGGACCATTGAGGTGCTCGGTAAGACGGCGGGACTGCGTCTGACGCCACGGGATGGCCGGGTGGTCAATCTGGGCTTTTTTCGGTGGCATGATAATTATGTGTACGCGACTCTGGCCGCCGGCAAGGTGGAGAAGGTGGCCTTGGTCGGTGGCGATTTGCAGCTGGAAGGTCTCTGGGGCACGCGCGACGAGGCGCCGCCGTTGCGCTACGTGTTGACGCTGACGCCGGGCGAAGCTGGCTTGCAGCTGCGCTTGGTGGTACGCAAGACCGGCCCGTTGAAGTTGGTCGCTGGCGTGCGTGGCACTCTGTCCATGGAAGCGCAGGACGACAATGATCGGGTGTTGGTTGAGCCATGGCTGAACACGTCGTTGGTGGACGCGTTTGTCACGCGCTATAAGCTCATGAAAGTCGGGCGGATCGCCGGCAATGGCGTTGCCCTTGCGGTGCCGGAGTACTGCGGCGCACGGGGCACGAGAAGCGGCAAGGGGCACAAGGGCGTGGAATTTGCCTTGGGGGGGGAGAATGATTTTCCCGACGATGGCAGCCTTGAGGTCAGCGCCGACTTGAGTTTTGTGGCGATGCCGACGAGTTATCCGGTTTTTCGGTTGGACATGGCCGCGCCCTTGTCGCTGAAGGCGACGGCGCCGACGGAGGTTTCGCAGTATCGCAAGTGCGAGATTGACGTTGATTTGCGTGGTACCTGGGATAATCCCTTTGATCCTCAGGATGTCAGCCTGGACGCCGAAGTGACCTGTTCATGGGGGCCGAGTTATGTGTTGCCGGGCTTTTTCATGCAGCCTTACACGATGGAGCGGCTTGACGGCAACGACGCCTTTTATCCCGAGGGCGATGGCTGCTGGAAAGTGCGGCTGGTGGGTCTGGGGCTCGGTGAGATGCGGGTGAAGCTGGTGGCTCGTGATCGCAGTGGCCGGGTAGAGTATGTGCTACCGGCGCCGATTCGGGTCGTGGCCGGCAAAGAGCGCGGGTTTGTGCGGCAGAGTCCCATTGATCCGTATTATTTCATTCATGACAATGGCGACAGCTACATGCCGATTGGCCACAACGTGCCCATATACCGTCCGGGTAAATATGGTGAGACGAACGCGTTGGAGGCGATGGCGGCGCATGGCGAGAACTGGAATCGCTGGTGGATGTCCAGCCACGGTTTCGGCATTGAGTGGGAGCGGCAACTGGGGCGTTACCGGCAGAAGCAGTCGGCGCAGATCGACTACGTGCTGGATGTGGCCGAAAAGCTGGACATGACCTACATGATGTGCATGGACACACATCAGGATTTTCGCAAGCCGGGCTGGCAGGGCAATCCCTATAATAGCGTCAATGGCGGTCCCTGCGAGAAAGCGGTCGACTGGTTCACCAACGAAGAGGCCAAAAGACTGTACCGGCAGCGCCTGCGTTACACGGTGGCGCGCTGGGCCTTCAGTCAGCGCATCATGTGCTGGGAGTTCGGCAATGAGTTTGAGGGCTGGTCGGGCAGTCCGGCGGAGACGGTGATTGAGTGGCATCGCGAAATGGCGCCCGTCCTGGCTGCGCTCGACCCCTACGACCACCTGATCAGCACCAGTTGGTGGGGCAAGACCGGGCCGGTGGCCTGTTGGGAAATCCCCGAGATGGACATTGTGCAGACGCACTGCTACACCAATGACGACCTGAATGTGGCCATACCGACGATCCGGTATTGCCAGACGCAGCGGGCGAATCACGCCAAACCGCACTTATTTGCGGAATTCGGCATTCGCAGTCATGCATCGACAGCGGACAAGGATCCTGAGGGCTGGTACCTGCATAATTCGGGCTGGGCGGCCATCCACAGCGGCTGCAATGGCAATCCGATGTCGTGGTGGCATGAGAACTACATCGCGCCCAATAATCTGTATTTTCACTTCCAGGCGTTGCGCAACTTCGTGGATGGTCTGCCGTTTGGGCGGGAAGTATGGCGGCCGCTGGCGATTCGCAAGCCGGAGATTCCGCCGAGTGAGGCCGGTCCGGGCGCCAATGATGCCCTGATCAAGCCCGTCGCGGGCTTCCGTAAGGCCGCGGTGACGGAGTTCCGTATCGCGGAAGACGGCACGATCAATAACGATCAGGAGCTGCTTTCGACGCTGCAGGGCGAGGGCCATGCGGATAAACGGACCTTCCCGACCTTTCTGGTGAATTATCCCGCCGACGGGCAGTTCAAGCTGAAGATCGACACGGTGTCTAATTCCGGCCATCTGAAGATTTTTATTGACGACGAGCTGGCGTTTGAGCGCGAGTTTCCTTGCGGTGACGGCATTGGCAAGTCGTCGAAATGGTGGGAGCAGTGGCAGTTGTGGCAATGCGAGTATGACGAGGAGCTGGCCATACCGGTAGCGGCCGGTGAACGGCGTATCCGGGTAGAGAATCACGGCAAAGATTGGATACGTATTCCCTACTTCATCTTCACGGGTTGCCGGCGGATTGTGCATCGCGACGTGATCTGCGCGGGCATGATGTGCGATAGCGTGGGCATCGTCTGGCTGCAGAACAACCTGAGCACTTGGTTCAACCACGTACAGAAACAAGTGTCGCCACTGCCAGCGGCTAGCTACGGTATCGAAGTCGGCAAGGACGGCCGCTATCGGGTGGAATGGTGGGAGACCTGGAAGGGAACGGTCAGCCGCAGTCAGGAAGTTGAAGCGCGCGAAGGCGTGCTGCTGCTCGAACCCGGGCCGCTGGCAACCGACGTCGCCGCGAAAATCTTCCCCATCAGGTAGGACGGGGGCATTCGCCGGCAATCGGCAGCTTTCGACTGCAATCGCCGGCAAGCGACTGCAATCGACGGCAATCGACAGCATTCGACGGCATTCGACTGCAATCGACGGCATTCGACTGCAATCGACAGCAATCGACGGCATTCGAGAGCAATCGACAGCAATCGACAGCATTCGACGGCAATCGACGGCAATCGACAGCATTCGACGGCAATCGACGGCAATCGACGGCATTCGAGAGCAATCGACTGCATTCGATGGCAATCGACAGAAGAGGGGTGGGGCGGACACATCGGTCCACCCTTACGGCGCGCGCCGGGCGCCAGTTGGGTTAGTATTTCACTGCGGCGAAGGGGTGGACGCCCTGTAGGGGCCCCTGGAAGCCCATGGTGTCGCGCGCTGCTGGCGCTTATTCAAGTGCGCTGATATCGAGTTTGCAGACGCGGGTGACTTCGGATTCGGTGGTCAGGCCTTCTTTGACTTTGAGGTCGCCGTCTTCCTTGAGGGTGCGCATACCGTGTTTTTTGGCGATTTGGGTCAGTTCGGAGCTGTCCTTGTGGGCATTGATGGCGAGTCGGAGATCGTCGTTGATTTCCATGAGTTCAAAGATGGCGACGCGGCCGCGGTAGCCTGAGCCCAGGCAGTTGCGGCAGCGTTTGTTGGGGTCGTCGGCGCTGCGGCCGCTGCCGTGGCACACCGGGCAGATGCGGCGGACAAGGCGCTGGGATGCCACGCCGAGGAGCGAGGACGAGATCAAGAAGCTTTCGACGCCCATTTCCATCATGCGGCTGATGGCGCCGGCTGCGTCGTTGGTGTGCAGGGTGCTGAGGACCAGATGGCCGGTGAGGGCGGCGTGGATGGCGATTTCCGCCGTTTCGCGGTCACGGATTTCGCCGACGAGGATGACGTCGGGGTCCTGGCGGACGATGGCGCGCAGGCCGCTGGCGAAGGTCAGGCCGATTTGGGCGCGGACGTGGATTTGGGTCAGGCCTTCGAGCTGGTATTCGACGGGGTCCTCAATGGTGATGATTTTGCGGTATTCGGCATTGAGGATGTTCATGATGCAGTAGAGGGTGGTGGTTTTGCCGCTGCCAGTGGGGCCGACGATGAGGATCATGCCGTGGGGCATATTGAAGAGTCGGGCGAGTTTTTCCCTGGAGTCGGGCAGGAGGCCGACCTTGTCCAAGTCGAAGATGGCCGAGTCTTTCTGCAGGAGTCGCAGAACGATGCTTTCGCCGTGCATGCAGGGAACGGTACTGACACGGACGTCGATGGGATTGGCGCCGGAAGGCAGGTCAATGCGGCCATCCTGGGGCAGGCGTCGCTCAGCGATATTCATGCCGGCGAGCAGCTTGATACGCGAGGCGATGGCGGCGTACTGATTTTTCGGCGGTCTGAGAATGGTCTGGAGCATGCCGTCAATACGAAAGCGAATGACCACGTCATGTTCGGTTGGCTCGACGTGGATATCGCTGGCGCCCATTTCCTGGGCGCGGGAGAAAATGTCATTGACCAAGCGGACGATGGGCGCTTCCTTGGCCAGGTCGCGCAGTGCCTGTTCGCTGTCGCCATCGACGGCTAAGCCGTTGCCGAGCTGGTCGGGATTGTCGTAGAGGGACGTAATGAAGCGTTCGATGAAGGACCGGCGGGCCAGGACGAACTCGGCCTCGGCGTCGTAGAGGCCTTTCCAGACGTGGGCGAGCCGACCTGCGTCGTATGGCGATGAGATGGCGATGACTGCCTTCTCGGCGTTCCAGACGATAGGCAGGCAGTTTTCCGCGCTAAGGAAGTCGTAGGTGACGTCGGGATAATAGCTGACATCGCGGACCTCTTCCTCGTCCAGCACGGGCAGGCCGGTGAGGTCGGCGTAGATGCGGATCATCGTCTGGTCGGCGATTTTGCCGCTGTTGACCAGCTCCCAGTCAAGGCTGGCGCTACCGCCGGGTTCGCCATCGTGATTGGCAATTTGGGCGGCAAGGGCCTGGCGGACGCGTTGTTGGAGGTCGCCGGGCAGGCTGCCGCTTGCGGGTTGGTTGCTGACGCTGCCGTTGGCGAGAGCTTCGCCGGTGGCTGTGGTCGTGGTGTTTTCGGTGGGGATGGACGGGGTCATGGCTTGAAGACCTTCTGCTTTGGGGTCAATACATGACCATGTCGCGTTTGGCGATTTCTTCGAGGGAGGCCTTGTAGCGGCGGATCAGCTCTTCCTGCGGGTTCTTGTTGTCGATGACATTGACGGTGATGAGCACGAGCAATTCCGAGCGGGTGACGGTTTTGTAGTTCGTACCGAAGACGCGGCCGATCCATGGGATGTCCATCAACAGGGGTATGCCGTAGCGTACTTCGTTGGTTTTGTTTTTGATCATGCCGCCCATCATCAACGTCGAGTTGTCTGGCACGACCAGCTCGGTGGACATGGTTTTTTTGACGATGTCCGGTGGGATGGTGCTGGTGGTGCCGCGGTCTTTGGCGTCGGAGACTTCCTGCTGGACTTCGAGGCGGACATCATTGCCGGCGGTGATATAGGGCGTGACCGTCATGATCACGCCGGTTTCCACGTACTCGTAGTTGGTGCGGAAGTCTGAGCTGCTGGAGTATGACGTGGACTCGGATGGGACGGATATGGACTCGCCGACCTGCAGTTCGGCGGTGGCGCCGCTGCGGACGATGACCTGGGGTTCGGAGAGCACGCGGGTATTTTCGTCGCCGGCAACGGCCTTGATAAGGGCCAGGGGGTCGTTGTTGTTGTCGCGCAGCAGCAGTCCGAGTCCCTCGTTGCTGGTCCATTTGGTCAGGTCGGCGGGGATGCCGCCAGCGCCGAGCAAGGCGCCCATCAAGGCGTCTTCTTTGCTGTCCACGAGCTTACTAAACGAGTATGACAGGCCGTATTCATTGCTTTTGTTGAGGGTAATTTCGGTGATGATGGCCTGGATGGCGACCTGGCGCGGGGGGACGTCCTGGCGGGCCAGGAAGACCTTGATCATGTTCCAGGTGCGGGGGGTGGCCTTGATGGTCAGGCGGTTGCTTTCCTCGTCGGTGAAGACCGTGACTTCGGTGTCGAAGACCGTTTTGTTGATGGTGCTGGCGTCTTCATCTTTGTCGCGGCTTCTGGTGGTAGTGGCGGCGCCGCTGCTGCTGGTGTTGAGGGACCGGTTGCTGCGGGTGGTATTCTGGGTGCTGGTGGTGTTATTGGTATTGGGGCTGCTGCCGCTGGTGGCGCTGGCGCGGGACGAGGTGCTTTTGGTGGTAGACACCGAGGTGGGGCCGGTGGTAGTCACGGTATTGAAGAAGGCGCCGAGGGCGGCGCTGAGATTTTCGACGGTACTGTGGTGGACGTTGTAGAAGAAAATTTCCTCTTTGTCGAGCATGTCAGAGCGGTCGAGAGTTTTGACCCAGGTGGCAACTTCTTCGAGCACTTCGTCAAGAGCGGCGGAGACGACGACGGTTCTGAGGCGTGGCAGCGGGGTGATTTTGACGGCGCCGCCGGAGGGGCCGGTGGCGGCGGCCACGGGCATGCCGAGGACGGGCAGGAGCGTCTGTAGTTCGGTTGCCAGTTCTTCGGCATCGACTTCCCGGCAGAGGAAGCAGCGCACGGGCCATTCGCGCTCGCCCTTGTTGTCCAGCCGGGCGATCAGTTCCTTGAGTTTGTGCATATTGGCCGGCGCATCAACGATGACGAGGGTGTTTGAGTCTGCCAGGTCAGTGATGCTGGCGCCGTCGGTCATGAAGGGCTTGAGGTTGGTGAGCACGTCAGCGCTTTTTTTATTGCGGATGGTGGCGAAATGCACTTCGACATTGGGTTGTACCTCGTGGTCGGCGAAGATGCGGCGTTCCTTGGGCATGCGTTCGAAGGGAAGAATGTGGATAAAACCGGGGTTTTGCGACGCGTAAGCGCCGGAGAGCCACAGGATGTGCTCGAAGGTTGCCCAGGCATCACGGGCCGTCATTTCGGACTTGACGGTCATGGTCACGGCGCCTTTGACGGCCGGGTCGACCAGGTAGCTGAAATTGAGCAGTTCGGGCGCCGCAAAGGCCGCGACGACCTCGTCCACGGTGGCGGCGTCGAAGACCAGCTCGACAACGAGGTTGGTATCCGGGGCGGTCACGCCCTTGATGAGGTTGTCCGGGTATTCAGAAGTACTGCCGGGGCTGCTGGTGGTCTGCGTCCGCGACGGCAGAGACATGCTGCGCTCTGGGCCGGTGATTTCGGTGACGGCCTGAGTGTCGACTGTCAGGGGGCTGTCGTCAAGCAACTCGGCTTTTTGTGTTTTCAGGTTTTGGAAAGGCAGCGGCCGCTTCTCGCCGGGCTTTTGTGTGGCGGATTTTTCCGTGGTTTTACAGCCGGCAGCAAAGAGAGTTAGGGCCACGGCGAGAGCCAGCGATGTCCTGGATAGGGTCTGAGTGAGCAACTTGCGAATCATGGCGGTCCTTTGTTAACGCGAAAATACCAAGTGGTTATTTTTGATTTTGCTGTTGACGTTCGAGTAGTTTTTCCCGAAGAATGCGGGCGCGCTCAATTTGTTTTTGGCGTTCTACGGCGTTGGTGGTGGTCGTGGTGGCCGTGGTGGGGCGCAATGCGCGCGTGGGCCTGCCGACGGGTGCTGCGGGTTGGGCGACGCCAGGGGGCAGGCCGCCGGGTGGCGGCGGCGGGGGTGGTGGGGCCTGGGCTGCCTGCGCGGTGGCGGTTCGAGCGGCTTGCGCAGCCTGCGCGGCCTGAGCGGCAGCCTGGGCGGCTTTGGTTTCAGCTTCTTGTGCGGCTTGCAGTTTTTCTCTGGCGGTTAGGGCGTCATTGACGACGCTGTCCCGGCGCGCGGAGTCCTGTTTGTCGGCCAGCTGAATCATCAGGGTGACTTTTTCGCCATTGCGGGATAGAGTCACGGCATTATCCTGGGGATTGATTTCATCGACGACATAGCCGGTATTCATGAGGGTTTCGCCGACGCGGAAGATTTTTTGCACGGCCTTGCCGCTTTTCTCGTCTTCGGCTTCTGGTGTTGGCGGTGGTGCTGGACGTCCGCGGACGGGCCTGGTCATGATGCGGCGATTCCGTGCGGGCTGAGTTTTTTGTTTGATGATGGCAACGGGTTTGGCATTTTCGGGCGTACCGATGCGGGCTATGCCCACCAGTTCGAATTCGGCGTTGACCTGTTCGGCTTGGGTGTCAGCTTGGGCGTCGGCGGCATCGGGGGCGCGTTCTGTGCGCTGGGGGTTAAAGAGGGATTTTTCCCACAGGTCGTCCATGTCGAGCTGATTCTTGGCGGAAGGCAGCGCCACGACCTGGCGGCTTTCCTCGGGGGTGCTTTTGGTGGTTTTGGCGTCTTTACTATCGTCGGCTTTGGCCATGGGCGGCAGGGGTTGGGCCAGGTATTTCATTGCCGAGGTGCTCAGTACGGCACCCATGGCCAAGGCGATGATCAGTGACAGCCATGACAAACTATTCATAACGCATCTCCTTTGGGGGCGGCGCTGGCGCTGCCTTGGCGCGCCAGCAGGAAGTCCGTCGCCTCCTGAGTCAGGGTGTAAGCTTTGAGGCGGATCGTCGCGTTGACCGCTTTGGGCTCGCGGGGCTTGTCGGGTTCAATTTTGGCAAAAGACCAGACGAGGAGCCGGCGGCTTTTTTCCACTTCCTGGAAGAGCCGGCTGATTTCCTGCATGCTTACTCCGCGCAGTTCGACGACGATTTCCACTTCACTGACATGGTTGTATTGGGGCAATTTGTTGCGTTGTGATTCGACTTTTTGGGGCACGACCTGTGCTTCGCGGAGGATTTTACCGAATTCCTTGGTGACTTCTTGTTCGATGAGTGCCCGTTGGGAGCTTGCGACCCAGAATGTGTTTGACTGGGTGTTAAGTTGTTCGAGTTCCTTGAGCCAGTCTGCTTGCTGCTTTTGCAGGACCATCAGGTCGGTGCGTTTGGATTTCAGAAGTTGTGTCTGTGCGGCGATTCGGCCCATGGTGGGTAGGCTGATCATGCCCAGGTACTGCCTGGCGACCAGCAGGGCGATAAGGACCAGGAGGACCATGAGCACGATTTGCCGTGGCTGTATTTTGGGTTTGTTTGGCATGATGCGGTCTTTCAACTAGTCGTGAGGGGGCGAAGCGGCGCGGCGTTATTCGTTTTCCAGCGGTGGCAGAGCGGGTGGCGGCGGTGGCTGATTGACTGGAGCGGCGGTGTTTTCGGTGTCTTCGCCGTCAGGCATGGCATTGACCTCGTCGTTGATGACTTCGTCCTGGACGGCGGCTGCGGCGGCTGCGGCGGCTGCGGCGGCTGCTCGGGCGCGTGCGGCCTCGGCCTCTTGGAGGCGTCTGGCTGCTTGTACCTCGGCGTAGGCAAGTGCGGCCTCTTGTTCCTTTTCAGTATCATGGCGGGCGTTCAGGAGGAATTTGCGGATGCGGCGGTTGTTGCGCGGGTCGAAGGTCGAGCTTTGTTCGCGGACATCGCCGAGGATGGGCGAGTGTTCCAGCCGCGTGGCCAGTTCCAAGTCATTTTCCTCTTCTTCGAGTTGGAATGACACCTGACCGTCTTTCCATTCCAGGCGTGACGACATCCAGCTGGGCGCTTCGATAAGCCTAGTTAGTTCCAGCAGCGCGGCAGGGAAGGTCGGCGCTTCCGAAATGACGTCCGTCAGTTCCTGCTTGATGGCATTGGCGTAGGCGACATTTTCAGGGTTGAGCTGTTTCTGCAGGCTGGTGATTTGCGTTTCCACGGCGCGCAGCTCGCTGTTGATTTCCCGCAGGCGGGCAATGCGGTTTTGGGCGGCGCGGACCAAGCCGAACAAAAGACCGGCGCAGATATACAGGGCCAGCAGTGTGGCCACCAGCTGGAAGCCGCGGTAGCGGCGTGGCTGCAGGGACTCAGGCACTCTGATGACTGTGGCCTGATCGCGGTGGGCTTCCCGGGTGAGGCCGTAGACTGCCAGTAGGATGGCGCCGGCATAGTGGAATTGTTCCGTTGCCGGCAGCTCTTTGATACTCCCCAGGTCGAGATTTTCCAGCGGGAGCATCTCGTGGAGAATACCGCTGTCGGCGGCATGGTCGGCCATGTTGCGAGGGGCCATGCTGCGCCCTGGATCGCCGGGCGTGAAGACAAAGGAATTCGCGGGGGTGTCGCCTGGGATGGTGACAGCCTGGCCGGCGAGCAGGGGATCGAGGGCCACGGCCGGCGGGAGAATCATATCGACCTGGCCAATGCCGCCGACGGCGTCGGTCCATTGGCGCCAAGTTTCATTACGCACATAGAAGAGGCGCACCAGCTGCCGGTTGTGGTTGGCTTCCGACGGGACCATGCGGTAGCCCCAGGCGAGCTTGTCGGCAGGCATCGGCGTGTGTTTGCGCAGTTCAAAGGCCAGGGCGTTTTTGAGTTCCTCGGCCCTGAGTTCGGGCATGAGCACATCGGCCATGCCCCAGCCGCCTTCACTGCCGCCGGCGAGCGTAAAATAGGTATCGATATTGCCTAAGGCGCGTTTGGCGCTGCTGAGGGTTTCGGCGGTGGAGGTATTTTTGCCGGCGTTGCCGTGCCAATGCGCGCTGACGATGCAACGGTCGCCTTTGCGGGTGATATGGACAGCGTGGCAGTCACCGGATTTTGTCCAGGTGAAGGCGCAGCTGTTATTTCGGCTAAAGTGCGGCATCGGGTTCCTTTCGCGAGTCCGGGACAAGGCGTGGGCGTTGCGGGGCGCATTGGCTCCGGGGCCGTTGTCAGCTACACAATGCGGTTATTGTACTATAATGCAAGCAGAAAAAAGGGGAATGACAGTAAATTGGGCATTGCTATGACTGACAAGCAGTGGTGCTATGACCTCTTGGCAATCAGTGAAGTTTCTTTTCCCAAATTGAAAATGTTTCTTGTTCGCGGTCACTGAAGATGGTGCCGCTGGTGATTTTCACTTCGCGGATGACCTGGACATGCAGGCGGATGCGTGGGTCGCCGGGCGCGTGGCTGACGGCCGAGATGGCGGCCAAGTCGGCCTCGTTGAAATCGAAGGCGCCCAGAATGGTCTGATAGAGTGCGGCGTCGAGCGACTCTTCGAGTGGCGTGCCGTTGTTGGCCCACTCCTCGCGTGCCTGTTCGATGGCGTCCCATTCGTTGTCGCCGAGGTCTAGAACCTGTTTGACGTAGTCTTCCGAGGCGGAAAAGAAGGACGGTTTGTTCTTGCCGATGACGTAGTTGATGTTGCGCGGTGGGATGACGGTTACTTCGCCCACGACGCAATTCTGCCAGTTGGGCAGCCAGTAGAGTTCTTCTCGGAATTGCATGGCGTTATTGCGGGGGAGGGTGGGGAAGCCGTCGGCGGCATAATCGTCGACTTCCTTGCCGTAGAGTTTTTTCAAGTCATCGCGGTCGGTATAGTCGTTGAGGACGTCGATGAATTCGCTGATTTCGTCGAGTTTTTCCTGGTCATCGGGATCGACGTTGTCCTTGAGGGCTTCCGGCTTGGTGACGATGAAGGCCTGTTCGGCGGCCTGGAGGTAGACGTAGCAAGAGTCGTTGTCAAAGGCGTGGGCGCGGCGATCGACCATCCATGGTTCGAAGTCGCTGACGGCTTCGCGGGCTTCGAGGCTTTGGCCGAGTTTGCGGTTGGCGAAGAGCCGTCGGTCGGTGAGCAGCATCCAGAAACCGGTGTCGGCGGCGGCTTCGGCCTGGTAGCGCATTTCCGAGCGCAGTGCGGCCACCTTGGCTTCTTTGGCGATGACTTCGGCGACGGTCATGAGGTGTGCGACCATGAGCAGCACCGTTGCCAGCACGCCAAGAACGAGCATGAGGGCCATGCCGCGCTGGCGGTCGGCGCCGGCCAGGGCTGGCTTTTTGCGGGCGAAGAATTGACGAATAGGCTTCATAGGCTTTTGGGCGGCTCCCATTTTCCGTAGCGTTCGCGGTAGGAATTGCCCATGGTGCGGCGCAGCCACGATTCGATGCGGCCATCTTTCCAGACCAGCGTCATCATGATCGCCAGGGGGATGTCTACGCGTTCGGATTCGACGGTTTCCCACTCGTTCTGCCAGAGAAAGCGGTCTACCCAGAGACCGGTCGAGTCGTCATTCCAGTCGGCATAGAGGAAAGACACGGATTCAACATCGCGGGCGAGCACGCTGGTCCAGACGCGGTCGCCGGCGTCTTCCCAGTAGAGGAAGGGGCGGTCGGAGTAAGTTGCGCAGAGCGCATCGTCCTTGATGGCGATCTCCACGAAACGGATAGCGCCGTCATCAAGATCGTTCAGGCGGTGGAGGTAGGCGATGCGGAGGCTGTTTGGTCCGGCGACGACAAAGGGCACTTCCTGGTAGAGATCGGCGTCGGGATCGGGCCAGAGGAAAGGCACGGCGTGGGTGAAGATGCCGTCGATGGTGCGGTCGAGATCGAGCAGTTCCTGAAAGCGATTGCGTTCAACGATAATACGCGACCAAGAGCGGGTTGTCTCGGTGGAGAAGGAAAAGAGGGCCACGGCGATCAGCATGAAGATACTGACCGCAATGAGGAGCTCCAACAGGGTGAAGGTGGTGCAATGGCGTTGGCAGGCCGGGGAAGACATCAGTCGAAGTCCTCCTCTTTGAGCACTTTTCTGACCGTTGTTTCGGCCATCAAGGCGCCGTTGACGTCATAGACGCAGATGTGGTATTCGCCCAGCAGCCAGCCATTGATCGGTTCTTTGGCTTCCTCGTGGATGGCGTCAATTTCCCGCAATTCACAGCTGGCGCTGAAGCCCTGGGGGAGGAGGTCTTCCGGGAGTGTGGCTTCGTGCCCGGCGAGCAGATACATCTCGGCTACGGATGTCAGCAGGTGCTGGCGGGCCCAGCGTTTCTGGGCGCGCAACAGCGACGAGCGGGCACTACCGACGACGCCCATGGTCGCCACTGCCGCCAGCGCCAGGATGGTCGCGGCAATCATGACTTCCATAAGGGTGAAATGCTGTTTGCGGGATTGCATGGGCTGCTCAAAAACATCGTCGTTATGGTATATCGGGCGGGTTGTGCCCGATAAACGGAATAAAACCTAAAAACATATCCCCGGCCACGGGAAAAAGCGAAAAAGGCTTAGGCTGGCTGGGTAAAAAAAAGGCCTGACAGAAAGTTCTGTCAGGCCACATGGTGCTCGAGGCGGGATTTGAACCCGCACGGGTGTTACCCCACTAGGCCCTCAACCTAGCGCGTCTGCCAATTCCGCCACCCGAGCGAAACGATCTTTA
>JAQWBY010000269.1 GCA_028706165.1 Lentisphaeria bacterium
TGGTTTTCGAGGACCATTTCGTCCAGCTCAATGGCCAGTTCCTCGGTGTTGAGAATGGCGTAGATGGACGGGTTGGGTTTTGTTTCGATGGAGACTGCGCTGCGTTTGCCGAGGCGAGCAATGACCTCCTGGGTGAGGCCGCCGATGATGCGGGTGTGGTTGTCCATGGCGAAGAGACTGTGCCAGATGCAGACTTGCGAGGCGGTGGCGGTGCCGCCGAAGCGGTTCTGGGCTTCGATGATGGCGACACTGCAGCCGGCCTGCGCGGCGCGGATGGCGGCGAAGACGCCGGTGCAGCTGCCGCCGGCGACGCAGACATCGACACTGGTGAGCACGGGCACGGCCTGTGATGGAATGGTGATGGGGTCCATGATGATTCCTCTCTGCCGGGGCCACCGGCGTTTCAGCTGGCGCTTTGTGGGAGAGCCTTGTCCAGTAGGGCCAAATCGTCGTTGATGACGCCGTGTTTTCTGACGACGGCGAGAATGTCATCTTCCAGTTGGCTGCTGGGGATGTTAATGCCGGGCTGGAGGCGGTGCTGGAGCAGCTCAAGGACGCCGGCGTTGTCCAGCGCCATGGTGGGATCGATGTACTTGAGCTGCGTGGGTTCTGGCAGGATGAAATTGATTGGCGCCTTGCGGTTGAGGACGCGCTCGGCGGGTATGCCCGGCCCGTATTCGTCAACCACGCCCATGTTGACCAGCAGTGTCGACGACGCGCAGACGTCACGCTGGTCGAAGCTGCTGGCGAGGGCGTGCTTCACACCCGTGGTGGACACTGCGCAGAAGGCGCTGGCCATGGCGTGGTCGATGGCGGCGCGGTCGTGCATGTCGACCGCTTTGGCACCCGGGAGTGGCTGTGCGTGTTGGAAGTCGTCCACGACGACGACCTTGGCGCCGGCATTCAGCGCGTACATGGCGATGCCGCGGCCGACTTTGCCGCTGCCGAAGATGACGATGTCTTTGTTGCGGAAGTCGCCGTAGCCCAGTGCGGTCATGGCGCGAAAGAAGCCATCACCGGTGCCGAGACCGGTTTCGATGACCTTGATTTTACCGGCATCGACGAAGAACACCGGGTAGGGCGCGTATTGATAGTGGTACACGCCTGAGCGGGTCAGTTCGACCACGCCGTAGTTATTGGGGACCTGCGCGAGGGCGCCGGCGCAATCGCAGACGACGTCGTAGCGATGGGTGAGGTCGCTGGCGGTGGCCAGGCGGATGCCGTAGTTGTGGAGGCCGTTGAGTATCTCCTGGTCGCAGGGGATGTCCGGGTGGGCATAGACGCTGAGCTGGGCGCCGCCGGCAAGGAGCGCCAGGTATTTGCAGAGGGTGTTACGGAAGACCGGCGTGGCATCAAGTACGGACTTGCCGGCAAGCGGCCGACTCTGGCGCCAGGCGGTCATTTGTGCGTGGAGGGCGGGAAAATCGCTGGGCTGGTAATGCCGGAGAATATCGGCGAGGAGCTTATCTGATATGATCATGATGAAGGGGTTTGGGTGATGGGGTGGCGGCGGCCTCTCTACGCACAAATTCGCCGGTACTATAATCCAGCCAGCGGGAACTGGGCCAGCGACGAGCATTTTGTAATCGGTTAGCCATTGATAATTGAGCCATAGAGCTTCTGGCTGAGTCAGACGTGCCCGTTTCCCTGGCCGCGAAGCGGCAGAAGCGCTGAAAGCGCGAAACATACCAGCCCAGGGCAAGCACGCTGAAAGCGTGCGCCGCCCTGGATACAACGGCGACTATATTCGTGTTCCTCGGCCCCTTTTGCCCCAGTCGGCGAAGCTGACTGGGGCAAAAGGGGCAATGGAACTCACTTGCTTACCTGGGATTGACATCGGCGGCATGTTTGGCTGCCATTATCAATGGGTGACCGATTACAGCATTTTACACAAATATGTCCTGGCTGTCTTTCCCGGGCGGGAAGAGGGGGCATATTATTACGCGCGCAAAACGTTGTGCATTGGCATATAATGACAGCGAGGTGCTGAATGCGTTTTTTTGTGACAGTTTTGCTTGGCTATATGCTGAGCGCAGCGGCATGGGCGGACACACTGACGGCCGGCGGCAAGCGCTACTCGGGGATGTTTGCGGGCTATGCAAAAGGCCGGGTGCAGTTTCAGGAATGGACGGCGACCGAGCCGTTGCAGATGGAGTTGCGGCGGGTCGAACGGCTGAAGATCGCAAAGCCGTCGCCGGTGAAATACACGTTGAGCGGCGCGCCGAAGAAGACCTTGACGGCGCCATTCCTGGGGATCAAAAATGGCGCGTTTCTGTTTGCGGACGGCGCGGACGAGCTGCGCTATTTCTCGCGGCAGATCGGTCGTATCGAGGTAAAGATTGACTACCAGGCATTCATGGCTGAGGCGCAGCAAGCAGCGGGCGAGGGCGAGGGCGGTGATGACCAGGACGGGCCTCTGCGGGCCAGGGACATGGTGGTTGACAATCAGGTGACGGTCATTCATTTTCATCACGACGGCTCGGCAGCCAGCACGCGTCAGGGCAATCTGGCGCAGCGGCTGTGCGAGGATAGCCGCGGCACGGCCGCCTATGTGCGGGTGCTGGTCAAGGACGGCGACGACCCCGTCGCGAAGGCAAACAAGTTGCGCAGCCTGCCGCAATTCTGGTTTTATGACCGCCGGGGCGAGTTGAGCGGCAAGCTCGCGGAACGTTTTACGGAAGAAGACATTAGCAAGGCATTTGAGGAAGCCCACAAGGGCCGCTAAGCTCAGAGGCCGCAGAGACTGCCGCGCCATGCGTGGCAAGAAGGAGCTTGACTATGCGTCGACCCATTGGCTGGATCGATAAGAAATGGGAAGGCGGCAAGCGCGAAGTGCGCGTGTCTTTCCACGCCGAAAATATCAAATGGCAGTTTTTACCCGCCGGCGAGGTCGACTGGGACTACGACAGCAAGCCGACGGAAGAGAACTGGCTGGAGCTCGAAGAGAAGATAGAAAACCTCTGCCAGCGCGGCCATCTGTTTCAGAAGGAGCTGGCGCTGGTGAAGGCCCGTGGCGTCCCCAAACGCAAGCGCGGCTGAGGGCTGGCGACGGAATGAACGGACAGCCCATGCAGGTGATGGTGAATCTGAGTCTTGACGCCCGCCGGCTGCCGGCGGCGATTGACGCCGAGTTGCACGGCGAGATTTCGTCGGCCTGTGGCGTGACGGCTGACGAGCTGCTGTCGTACCGGATTTTGCGGCGCAGCATTGACGCGCGGCAGAAGCCTCAGGTGAAAGTGCTGTACCAGGTCATGGCCGAGCTGCGCGAAGGCGCGCGGCCCCGGGCGGATCTGGTCGCAGCGGCCGCTGCGGAGGACACGCCGTGGCGATCGCCCGCGGGGCGTTGCAAGCTACGCGAGCCGGTGGTGGTCGGTGCCGGTCCCGCGGGCCTGTTCGCGGCGCTGGTTTTGGCGCGGGCGGGTTGTCGGCCGCTGGTGCTTGATCGCGGGCGCGATGTGGATCGCCGGCGGCTGGACATTGAGCGCTTCCTGGCGGAGCGGACCGTCAATCCCGAGAGTAATTACTTGTATGGCGAAGGCGGCGCCGGCACCTGGTCGGACGGCAAGCTGTTCACGCGTGTCCGCGATCCCCGCAGCCGTTATGTGCTGGAGAGTTTCGTGGCTGCGGGGGCCGATCCGGCGATACTGTATTACAGCCATCCGCATGTGGGGTCAGATCGCCTGCCGGGAATCGTTGCGGGGCTGCGGCAGGAAATCTGTGCATTGGGCGGGCGTTTCGAGTGGGACTGCCGGGTGGCAGACGTGGCCGCCGATGCGAGCGGGCGGGCCTTTTCGCACCTGCTGTTGGCTGACGGCAGCCGCCTGGCGGCGCCAGCGGCGCTCATTGCCTGCGGTCATAGCGCGCGGGACTTCATTCTGGCGTTGAGCAAGCGGGTGAGCGCGACTTTGAAGGGCTTCCAGATCGGCTGCCGGATTGAGCACGAACAGAGTTACATCAACGAGTTGCGCTATGGCCGGCCGGAGGCGCTGCCGGCGCTGGGACCGGCGGAGTACCTCTACTCGTCGCGGCCACCGGAGCCGGCGCCCGGGGCGACGACGTTCTGCATGTGCCCCGGCGGCATCATTATCCCGGCGGTTTGCGAGCACGAACGCCTGTCCACAAATGGCATGAGCAATGCCGCACGCGATGGCCGCTACGCCAATTCGGCCATCGTGTCTACCATTGCCGGCGAAGACTTCACGACGGCGGCAGCGGCCTTTGCATTTCTCGGCGAGCTGGAGCGGCGGGCCTTCGTCAGCGGCGGCAGCGACTACGACTGCCCCGCACAGCGTGTGGAGGATTTTTGGGCGCGGCGCAGCGGCCGTTTGCCGGCCGGCAGCAGCTACCAGCTGGGGCTGCGGCCAGAGCGGCTGGACAGCCTGCTGCCGGCGCGGACTTACGACGCCTTGGCGCTGGCGCTGCGACACTTCGAGCGTCAGGCGCGCGGTTTTGCCACGCGTGGCGTGCTGGTCGGGGTGGAGACGCACGTGTCCAGTCCGCTGCGCTTTGCGCGGCGGCCCGACAGCCTTGAGAGCAGTATGGACAAGCTCTACATCGGCGGCGAGGGCGGCGGCGCGGCGGGCGGCATTATGTCGGCGGCGATTGACGGCGTGAAATTGGCTGAGGCGATGATCAGAAGCAACCAGTAGACTGGCCGCGGTGTCGCCGCCTGTTCCTGTGAGTTCTGGTGAGTCCAAACAGAAAGTGCAAAAGGAGCGGCAATGAAAGGCATGTTGGTGGTGATGTCGATACTGGCGGTCGCGGGGCAGCTGTGTCTGGGCGAGCCTGTCCTTTGGAAGACCACGGCCGTGCAGATGACGCATCCGACGGTGACCACGGTGGTCCCCGAGGGCGTCAATGACGCAGTGATCACCCTGGACTGCGTGACGCCATGGCCCAGCATTCGGCTCCTGCCGGCGACCGGCGCGACCTGGGATTTTTCCGCCTACCGCTATTTGTCGTTCGAGGTGGACAATTTATGTCCGGACAGCAGCGCGATGTTCCATGTTAACCTGCCGAGCAGCGCCTGTAACATCGGCATCGCCAGTGTGGCGCCCGGGGCGACAAAGGCTTTTACGTTCCGCCTCCGGCACGGCGGCGATCCCGGTTTTGATCCGCTGTTCAAGGGCCGGCGCATGCCCGACGGGTTTCCGGGCGGGACCAATGGCAACACTGCCGCGTTGACGTCTATCCAGTTCATCGTGCCCTTTCCGGTGTATTTCAAGGTCCGCCTGCGCAATCTGCGGGTGCATGGCGAGCGGGTGGTCAATCCGGCAGTAAAGAGCGCCGAGGCATTCTTTCCGCTGGTGGACGACTTCGGCCAGTATGTGCATGGCGACTGGCCGACGAAAGTGCGCACGCAGGACGAGCTGCGGCAGCGTCATCAGGCCGAAGCCGCAGCCTTGCGTGAGCGCGTGCCGGCGTGGAATCGCTGGGGCGGCTGGGCGGCGGGGCCGCAGTTGCGGGCGACGGGCTTCTTCCGGAC
>JAQWBY010000270.1 GCA_028706165.1 Lentisphaeria bacterium
CTGCAGTATCCAGCTGAGGACAGCCAGGTCCAGGATGAAGGTGGCGGTCTGGATGAGCGCGAAGAGCATGAAGATAGATGAGAGCATGACCAGTCCGCGGGTGCCACGCAGTAGCCGCAGGAGCAGGTAGAAGAGCGCGGCGAGGATGCCGATTTCGAAGATGTTTCGGATGATGACGAAGAGTTGGTCACGCATGGCGGGGCTTTCGGGGCGCTAATCGGCTGTGGCGATGGCTTCGGCGACGAGGAGGACATCGCGCATTTCGCGGAGGTCGTGGACGCGGATGACATCGGCGCCGAGGACGACGCAGGCGGCGGCGGCGGCGGCGGTTGCCCAGACGCGGTCCTGGGGATTTTCGTGGCCGGTGATGCGGCCGAGGAAGGATTTACGGGACGGTCCCATGAGGACGGGGCAGCCCAGGGCGCGGAAGTCGCCGAGGTGTTTGATGACGGCGAGGTTCTGGGCGAGATCTTTGCGGAAGCCGATGCCGGGGTCGAGCATGAAGAAGACTTTGTCGAGGCCGGTAGCGGTACTGAGGGAGTCCAGACGCTGCTGGAAGTAGGCGGCGATGGCGTGTGCGGTTTGGTCGCCGCGTTGGGCGTCCGGCGGGAGTGGCTGGCTGTGCATGAGGATGGTGCCGACGCGGTAATTTTTGATGACTGCGATCATGCCGTCGGGGTCATTTTCGCCGGCGCTGACGTCGTTGATGATACTGGCACCGGCGCGGATGGCGGCTTCGGCGACGGCGGCTTTGCTGGTATCGACACTGATGGGTACGCTGATTTGGCGGCTGAGTTCGCGGATGACGGGGACGACGCGGCGGATTTCCTCCTCGGTGCTGACGGGGAGGTGTCCGGGTCGGGTGGATTCGCCGCCGACGTCGATGATATGGGCGCCGTTGCGAGCGAGTTCGTGGCCGTGGGCGATGGCATGGTCAAGACTGATGAATTGGCCGCCATCGGAGAAAGAGTCTGGAGTGACATTTAGGATGCCCATGAGGTAGGCCTTGCCATCGCAGGGGATATGGCGGTCTTGGAAACGGAAGGCGAGGGGGGCGATGGGCATTATGGATCAGCTCCGACCAGATTGTCTATTGGGAATGGGAGATTATCTTCTCGCTTTGCTTGGCAGCGCAGTAACGAAATAAACTTAATACTCGGTAGCAGATAAGAAAAGCATAGAGGTGTTTTTTTATCAGCAATGCATGCATTTGGATGACTAAGCCTGGTTAAGGCCAGCGCGATGACAGAGAAGGGCGCTATGCCGGAAACGTATATTCTGGACACGAATGTGTTTTTGTTTGACCCTCTGGCGCTGGAGCATTTTCCTGGTAGCCAGTTGCTGATACCCCTTGAGGTCGTTGAGGAAATCGACCATTTCAAGCACGACAGCACCGAGACGGGACATAATGCGCGGCAAGTCGCGCATCTGATCGACCGCATGCGTGGGAAGGGCTCATTGCGTGATGGGGTTCGTTTGGCCAATGGTTCCACCCTGCGCATTGTGGCTGACGAGAGCGCGGTGGTAACGGGCGGCGATGGCCAGGCGGCGGCGGCGATACTGCGCCTGGGAAAGCAGTTTCAGGAGGCCGGCTTGGCGCCGGTGATCATTACCCAGAATGTCAATTTGCGGGTGAAGGCCGACGCGCTGGGGCTTGATGCGCGGGACTACGAGCAGGCGCCGGCGCGGGATACCAACACCTTGCGTGGCTGGCAAGTAATGGAGATGGATATGGCGCAGCTGGAGATGCTGCGTTCTGGGCAGCCGCTGCGGCAGTTCCAGGGGGTCCTGCAGCCCAACGAGTACGTCTATGCCAAGCTCAAGGGGCAGGCGAAAGTCGCCTGTTGTGCGCGTTACTACGCCGAGAACAACGAGTTGTGGCCGCTGGCGGACACGACGCGGGTGGTTTGCGGTATCCGCAGCCTGAATGTTGAACAGACCTTCACGCTGGACGCATTGCTGGACGAGTCGATCAAGTTGGTGACGCTGGCCGGCAAGGCCGGCACGGGCAAGACCTTGCTGGCCATGGCGGCCGGCCTGCAGCAGATTTTTGCCGACAACCGTTACCAGCGGCTGCTGGTTTTTCGCCCGACCATGCCGGTGAGCCGCGATCTGGGCTATCTGCCGGGCGATTTGAGTGAGAAGATGCGGCCGTGGATGCAGCCGGTGTTCGATGCTTTGGATTTCATCCGCTCGCAGGACAAGAAATGCCCGGCGCGGACCTTGCCCAATGACGTGATGAGCTGCCCGGAGATCAGCGTCGAGCCACTGACGTACATACGCGGCCGCAGCATTCCCAATCAGTATATCATCATAGACGAGGCGCAGAATCTGACACCGCTGGAAGTCAAGACGGTGATTACTCGCGTGGGCGCCGGCAGCAAGATCATTCTCACGGGCGACCCTGAGCAGATCGACAATCCTTACGTCAATGCCTACTCCAATGGCCTGACCCGGCTGGTGGACAAATTTTTGGCCAGTCCGTTGTCGGCGCATGTGACGCTAATGCGTGGCGAGCGCAGTGAGCTGGCCGAGACTGCAGCCATGCTGCTGTGAGGGAAGGGGGTAGACTAGACGTACACTGCCCCTACGGCGTGGCGACTTTGGCTGCGAGCGATTTTTCGATGGCTATGGCGGCAATGTCGGCGCGGGCGTAGAAATTGTGGCTTTGAGCGTAGGCGCGGGCGTTTGCGGCGCAGGTCTGCCGGCGAGCGTGGTCTGCCAGCATTGAGGCTAACTGCAGATTAAGTTGTTGCTGCTGAAAAGGCTCGCGCAAGACAGTGCCGGCGTTGGCGTTGTGGACGTGCTCGGCATAGCCGCAGATGCCGCTGCTGATCACGGGCAGGCCGGCGGCGAGGGCTTCGACCAGGACGGCGCCGGCGGACTCTTGCCGGGCGGGATGGATCATGACATCGGCGGCCGCGAGGATGGCCGGGACGTCATTGCGAGCGCCACAGAAGGTCACGAGGTGGGCGATGCCGAGTTTTCGGGCCAGGCGTTGCATGCCTCCGGGATGTTTTTCGGCACCGACGACCCACAGGCGGAGACGGATGGTGTCGGGTAGTGCGGCCAGTGCGCGGAGGGTGCGGTCGGCGCCTTTGGTGTGGTAGCTGGAGGCGACCTGGGCCAGGACGAGGTCCTTTTCCGTGGCGCCGAGTTCCTGCCGCAGCGCGTTGCGTTTGGCTTGTAGGGCGGCGAGGTCGCGGAACGCGTCGGGCACGAGTGGTGGCAATCGGTGGAAGCGTTCCAGGGCGCAGCTGTAGTGGCGTTGGAAGTCGTCTTCCTGGCGATGCGTGAGGGTTAAAATCGTTTTTGCACCGGTGGGGCCGATGGCGGCTCTTTCCATGGTGGAAAAGCTGCGGGCGCGTGGGAGTATGCGGGTGAGGAGGCTGCGTGTGGCCAGTTGCGCGGCCAGGCAGTCATCGGCGGCAAAATAGACATCCAGGCCGGCCATGCGGCTGAAGCCGACGACGCCATCGAAGTGACCGGCGGCGATACTGGCCAGGGCGAGGTCCTGGAAATGCATGGCGCGGCGGTGGTTGCTGAGGCCCTTGGCGGGCAGGAGTTGGAGTTTCAGCCAATCAGGTCGCTCGCCCTGGAATTCATAGCAGAAGAGCGTGATGTCGTGCCCGCGCTGCTTGCAGGCGTGGGCGATGGCCAGCATGTCCTTTTGGGCGCCGCCGTGGGGGAAGAACTTGAAGATGGTGAATGCCAGGCGCATGGGTTGGACTCACTGAGGTTATGTAACGTTTTCCGATGTTATGTGTGTACATCACCCTGATGTTTGAGTCTGCCCACACATGCTGCGTTTTTCGACGCGCATATTGTGAAAAAAGCTCTGACATTCACGGAACAGAAGACTGGTTGTGGTGAGCCTGACTTACCTCGTCTTGTGGAGGGCAGGAACTATGCCTCTGTTTGCTGTTGCAGTCTTGCCAGCAGTTGTGTGCAAAGCTGTTGCTGACGTTCTATGCGGTCGGGGTAGAGAATGGCCATGGCGCGTCGAATTTCCGGGATAAGAGCGAGAATGTCCATAGGTTGCGCGGGTAGTTGGTTCATGTAGGCCTGAAGGAAGGCCAGGTGGGCGTTGTCGTAGACAGTCGGTAAAATGTCCCGGCGTGAGCAGCCCATGAATTGGGCGAGATTTTTTGCACGGCGCTTGCGGCTGAGATGCCAGTAGGCACGGACGTCATCGGTATCGATAAGTTGCACTGTCGAAGGTTGCTGAGTGCCATCTTGGAAGACGAAGTTGCTGGGTTTGGTGTCGGCGTGGAAGATATTTTGTCGATGCAGGGCGGCAATGATAGCTCCTGCCTGGGCGAACCGGTTGGAGCAAATTGCCTGGCTTTCCTGGAGACATTCCGGCATATAGAGATCGCGGTTCCCGGCATCGGCGTAGATGATGGTTGCTGAGCTCAGGTCGTGGCGTCGGTACCATGCGTAGCACGGGACATCATTTTGCAGGCGGTGTGAGCAGAGCCATCCCTTGGTATCGGGAGACACTGCGAGCCAGCGGTGGAGGTTGCGGTAGGTTTTGAGGATGAAGGACTGACCCTCCAACCACACCCTGTAGATCGTACGTTTGTGATCGTCTTTCAACGTTGTGAGCAGCAGGCCATTGGCGGCGGCATTGAGGAGGCAAAGAACTGATTCGCGGGGGAGTTGCTTCAAGTAACGAAGGGTACCTTCGGGTAGCACTTCCAAGGTGCAGGAGCCCGCGTCGTTGCCTTGCAGAAGATCACGGCGGGTATGGCGCCACGCTGTGCCGCGGAGAGCCGAGATGGAGCGGCAGACGGAAAGCGGTGGCGTGGCTGCAGAACCGTTTGCTGTGTCTGGAGTCAAGGGCATAGTGTGAAACAATCTGGAACCGTGAAGGGTGAATTTTATTGACAAGGGTTTGTGAGCAGCTGCAAGGTATGGCTGGAACGGGGGCTGAATGGTTCGGGCAGGAGCGAGCGGAAGCGCCGGAGTTGCCTGTCGCGGTAGTCTTGTGTCAGGGGCCTTTTGCGTTGCCTGAGTCGTTCCAGGTCAATGAGAGCGATGGAGCCGTCTGGGCGGATGAAGAAATGCTCCGGTTTGCAGTCGGTTTTCCAGTCGAGGCGGCAGTCCTGGAGGCGTGCGAGGGTTTGTTCGGCTTTGGCGATGGCAGCGTGGGCCTGATCTTTGTTTTTGGGATCGGCGGCGAAGCGGTCGACGGGGATGCCGTCGACGGGGAGCATGATCATGACGCCGGTATGTGGTAGGCCCAGCCGGCGCTGTTCGCCCCAGGCGATGACTTCCGGGACGGCAAAGCCGTGTTGAGCGGCCAGGGCGAAGGCGCGGCGTTCTTTTTCCATGTTGCAGAGGGGCTTTTTGCCACGCAGGAGGTAGCGGCAGGCGACGGCGATTTTAGTGAAGTAATCTTGTTTGATAAAGATTGTACGACCATCACTAAGGGTATGTCGCCAAGTGGCGCCGCGGGTGTGGCTGGACAT
>JAQWBY010000271.1 GCA_028706165.1 Lentisphaeria bacterium
CGCAATTCCGGCAGGCATAGACACCCTGCTCGCTGCTTTGGTAGTATTTGCCGGTGAAGGGCCGTTCCGTGCCTTTGTTAAGGATCACCTCGCGTTCAATATCAGATAATGCGCCATATGGCGAGCTGAGTTCCTGCAGTTCGTGCTTGTCTTGTTTGTCCATGGCCATGACTCCCATACCTGTAAGCATCAGCAACAAATACCAAAAAGAGTAGCAAAGCTGGCTTATCTTACCGTAATGTCTGTTGTCTCTAAGCATAGTCCCTCCTGGTTGGACTCCTAAAAGGTGATGTGGCTACATTTACTGATGCGGCCGCTATAGATAGGAATAAATACGAAATTACTCTTAAGACTCACCACGATGATATACAGTTCCCGCCATGGCAGTCGGGGAGGCGCGCCGCGCTAATATGTCGGCCCGGCACCCGTCATTGGCGAAGATACGGTTATTCCATTCGCTACTACCGTTCGGCCTATTCAGCTTTATACTATCTGCGAACCCGGCTAATCACCGCTAAAAAGACAAACCCACTTTTCCCGCGAGCATTGTATTCCCCCCAACAGGCAATGATGAAAGAGGCGCATTCATGTCCCAACACCAACAATTGACCGCGCGGATCAAGGCCTATGCCAAAGAACTTGGCGCCGACCTCGTCGGCATTGCGCCGGTGTCGCGCTACGAAGGCGCGCCGGCAATGCTCAAACCGCAGGCGCACTTGCCCGAAGCCCAGAGCGTCGTGGTCATGGCCATTCATCACCCTGACGGCTCGGTCAATTTCGGGGCCGAGCCCAATAGCAATTTTTCGGCGGGATTTCAGGTCGGCATGATTCCCAAGCTGGACACGCTGTCCCTACGCATGAGCAAGTTCATCGAGAGTCTGGGGTATGTTGCCCTGCCCATGTCCTGCACCTATTACTGGCGCCACCGCAAGTACAAGACCGTGCCCTACGACCACGCATCAAGCTTCAGCCATCTCAACGCCTTTGTGGCGGCTGGCTTGGGCGAATACGGCTGGCACGGCATGGTGCTGTCACCTCAATACGGCCCGCGCCAACGCCTGGTGTCGGTTATCACCGACGCTGTCCTCACCCCCGACCCGCTCTACTCCGGCGAGCCCCTCTGCGACAAGTGCAAGCTGTGCGAAAAGGCCTGTTGGGGCCAGAACTACAAACCCGAGCATCTCCTCGGTGACCCACTGCGCTTCACCATTGAGGGTAAGGTATTCGAACACGCCAGCATCAACCGCTGGCGCTGCTTCTGGGGCGAACAATGCCACCTAGACATGAATTTGCTGGCCACCAAGAAAAACCTCAAGGAAGACGATCTCTACGACGCGATCAAGGAAGGCGTCACCCGCACCGGCATCGGCAACGCCGGCTACATGTGCTCGTCATTCAAATACTGCATGGCGAAGCCCATCCGCGTTTGGGACAAGAGCAAGGCCCCCAACCCACTGCGGCGAAAACCCGCAGCGACCCTTACAGACAACGACCTGATCCGCCAGGTCGTTGACCTCGCCCAGCGGGCCGGCGCCGATCGCATCGCCATTCTGCCCCTGAGCCGCTTCGAGTCCATCCGCGAGCAATTCTACGACGGCTTCCGTGTCGATGATTTCTTCAAGACCTACAAGTGGGTAATCGCCATCGGCCGGGAGCTGCCAGACTATGTCGTGGACAACACGGCACCGCTGGCCGAAAAAAATCTTCAGCCCATGGAAGTACTCACTTGCGGCCGCATGATGATCGGCACGGTCGATATCGCCCGCATGATTGACGACGCCGGCTTTGAAGCCATCCAGGATTGGTGGCTGTCCGGCATCAGCCCGCTGGCCGCCAAACTTACCGGCTGGGACGCCGTCTGGCATTCACGCAATCCCCACGGTGCCCACAACTTCGCCCACGATGTGGATGGCGCCGGCCTGGAACACCCGAAAATCGCCGTGCAATCCGTGGTCTGTAACGCCGATCTCCATGAATTGCAGCTGCTGCTGCCCAATGTCCTCGGTGACATCGCTGACCTCCAGGACGTCTGTACGGTCAGCCGTGGCAAACTCCCGCACATCGAACTGGCCGGTGCCGCTCCGCTCAACGCTCTCGCACCGACAGCGCAGGAGAAACTGCGCCAGCTCATCCCCACTGCCAAATCGCTGCTGGTTCTTGGTGCAGCACTGCCCAAACGCATGGTCGAGTTAGCCGGCAGCCAGGAGGCCGAATGCGCCATATCCTACAACTTCGCCAACTACCAGGCCATGCGTGAGGCCGGCTGGGCGGCACAAGACGTTGCCACCGCCCTGAAAAGCCTCGGTTACGCCGCCGGCGCCATGCTGGAAATCGACGACGAGGCCATGTGGCGCAAGACCCCGCTGGGTGGCCTTCCCGATTTGCGCAGCCAAGCGCCCTTCGCAGTCGCCGCCGGCCTGGGCTTCCAAGGCCGCCACGGCTTCCTCATCAGCCCGCAGTTCGGCCCACGCCAGCGCTTCGCTTTCGTGCTCACGGATGCGGATTTGCCCGCGGCAGCGCCCACTTCCGGCCATTGTCCGGACGGCTGCCGGCTCTGCGCGGACGCCTGTCCAGTGCAAGCCCTCGATGGCACCAGTGGCGCCGCCGTCTTCCCGCGTCATGACGTGCGCTGCGAATGGTCGCTGGCCCTGGGCATGGTCGAAGGCGAAGGCACCGCGCTCGCATCTTGGCGCCTTCCCAAGTTGCCCGTGCCGGAAACCCTTGATGACCACGCGCGCGCCGAGGCCCTGGCCCAGAAAGACCCCATACAGGTCCTCGGCTACCAGCGCCCCAATCAGGCCGACACGCCCGTCGAACGCTGTCTGCAGGCTTGTCCCATGGGCAGATGAACGCCGGGCCAATAGCCGCGGCCACGGGCCCGGGCCACGAGCAGCTTTCGCATGAATTGCATTCTGCATCCGGCTTTTTTAGCCATTGCGCCATTATTCGCCACGCGAAGGCGTTACCGTCTTTGTTCATGCCGCCGGTGAGTTGTCTGTGAAACTCTGCAGTTTCTCAGCCAGGAAAGGTCCTACGACCAACAGCAAGAGGTGCCCTCATGACGATGAAGATGACGTCTCTGTTCCTCGCCCTGTCCGTGGCCGCGTCGGCGGCAACCTATTACGTCGATTCAATTGCCGGCAATGACGATGCGGACGGCCTGAGCCCGCAGTCAGCCTGGAAAAGCCTGGAAAAGGTCAACAAAAACCCGGCCCAGCCGGGCGATCAAGTGCTGTTCAAACGCGGCAGCCTCTGGCGCGGCTCCCTGCAGCCCGGCACGGGCGACGACGAACAGCCCCTGCGCTATGCCGACTACGGTGACGGCCCCCTGCCCATCATCCAGGGCTCCATCGCCGCGGATGCCCCGGCGCTGTGGTCCGAAGTCCAACCCGGCATCTGGCGCACGGCATTACCACACTGGGCCGACGAAGAGCCCTTCCCCGGCGACATCCAGAACGCTGAATGGCACCGGCATCAGGAAGCCGGCGCCGTGGCCGCCACCAGCAATAACCGCGACGAAAACGGCCGCGTCACCGCGCGCATCCAGGTCAGCGAGATCAGCAAGGAACGCCAGTCCTATCACATCCAATGGTGGGGACCAGTCTGCGATAACTTCGACTCGGCACTTATCCTCGAACTCCGCGCCCGCAGTAAACGCCCCCTTAAACTGCGTAACATCCAAATCATGAAAGACAGCCTGCCGTGGACCGGCTACGCCCGTGGCATCTGCAATACCGAACTCAAAGACGAATGGCAGAATATCACCATCCTCTTCATCCGCACGGGCGCCGATTTCGCCGGCAGCAAAAAAATACACCTCAACCTCGGCGATTATGTCCAGCCCGGTGACGACATCGAACTGCAGATCCTCTCAGCCAAAACCGCCCGGCGCGAGGGAGGCCTTGATCTCAGCGTCGATGTCGGCAATATCATCTTCAACCACGGTGAGGTCTGCGGCTGGAAAAAGTGGGGCGTGGATAAGCTCGACAAGGTCGGCGACTATTTTTATTCGCGGGACGAAGCCTGCGTATACCTGCGCCACGACGGCAACCCCGCCACCGCCAACCGCAGCATCGAACTGGCCATGGCGCGGCATCTGATCAACCATGGCAGCCGCAAAAATGTCATCTTCGAAAACCTCGCCCTGCGCTACGGCGCCTGCCATGGCTTCGGCGGCGGCTCATCCGAACGCATCACCATCCGCGGCTGCGACATCTACTACATCGGCGGCGCCCACCAGTTTACTCGCCCCAACGGCAATCCCGTGCGCTTCGGCAACGGCATCGAGTTCTGGGGCGACGCCAAGGACAATCTCGTCGAAAACTGCCGCCTCTGGGAAATCTACGACGCCGCACTGACCAACCAAGGCCGCGATGACTCCGAAATCAATATCACCTACCGCAACAATGTGATCTGGAACTCGGAATTCTCCTTCGAATACTGGAACCGCAAACTCACCGAAAATATCTTCTTCATCAACAACACCTGCGTTGATGCCGGCTACGGCTGGGCGCACGCCCAGCGCCCAGACCCCAATGGTGCCCACTTGATGTTCTACTCAAATCGCGCCGAAACCCGCAACTTTGTCATCAAGGACAACATCTTTGTGCAGACCACCCACGCCGGCATGCGCATGGACATCGACTGGCTCGACGCCATCACCATGGACCACAATCTCTGGTACGTCGGCGACAAACCGCTCTACCGCCTCGCCAAGAACAACCGCATTATGCTCGAACAACTCCCCGAACTGCAGAAGCAATTCCCCGTCGATGTCCATTCGCAATTCGGTATGCCGGCATTCATAGACGCCGCCAAACGCGACTATCGTCTGGCGCCAGACTCCATCGGCCGCAGCGGCGCGTCGGACGGCGGCCCCTTCGGCGCCCGCGCCAGCCGCAAAGAGTGACAAACGACCTTATACCCAAACGCTAGCCTGAATCACCCCAAAACCACAGGATCTGCCATGAAACTGCTCTCCCTTGTCCTCTCCGCCTGCGTCAGCGCGACTGCAGCAACCTATTACGTCGATTCCACGGCTGGCAATGACGCCGCGGATGGACTCAGCCCACAAAGCGCCTGGCAGAGCCTGCAAAAGGTCAACAACACCCCCGCCCAGCCTGGCGACCAGGTGCTGTTCAAACGCGGTGGCCTCTGGCGCGGCACCCTGCGCCCCGGCCGGGGCAGTCTTGACCAAACGACTCGCTATGCCGATTACGGCGAGGGCCCCCTGCCCATTATCCAGCGTTCCATCGCTGCTGACACCCCGGCACAGTGGGAGCAGGTCCGGCCAGGCCTCTGGCGCACAACCACGCCGACCCTCGGCGAACGCACGCCCCTTGATCGCGAATTCCGCACCGGCCATTGGGCCTGCTACTTCGAGGCCGATGCCCGCGCCCACGCTTTCAACCACGGCGGCGAAAAGGGCCACGTGGTCGTCACCCTCAATGTCAGCAAAGCCGGCACCCACC
>JAQWBY010000272.1 GCA_028706165.1 Lentisphaeria bacterium
CCTTGGGCGCTTCGTATGGCGCGTCGATGCCAGTGAAATCGGTGATTTGACCGAGGCGGGCTTTTTTATAGAGACCTTTCGGGTCGCGCGCTTCGCAGACTTCGACCGGCGTATTGACGTAGAGTTCGCTGAAGCTGTCGATGCCGATGATGTCGCGCGCCATGGCGCGGTCGTTGCGGTAGGGCGAAATGAAGGCCGTGATGACGATGACGCCAGCGTCATTGAGCAGCCGCGCCACCTCGGCGATGCGGCGGATATTCTCCTTGCGGTCATCGGCGGAAAAACCCAGGTCGCGGTTCAGGCCGTGGCGGATATTGTCGCCATCGAGGATATAGCAGAGCCTGCCGTCGTCGGTCAGTTCGCGTTCGAGGAGTTTGGCGATGGTGGATTTGCCGGAGCCGCTGAGGCCGGTGAACCACAGCGTCTGGGCGCGCTGGCCGAGCAGGAGTTCCCGTTCATGGCGGCTGACCAGCGACGACTCGCGGGTGATGTTGGTGGCGTGGTCGCTGTTGGGTGCCGCGCTGTCGGTGTTGTCGGCGGCACTGGTGCGGTCGAGGATCATGCCGGCGGCGACGGTGGCGTTGCTCATGCGGTCGATGAGGATGAATGAGCCGGTATCATGGTTGCGTTCGTAGGCGTCGAAGATGAGCGGCCGGTGTAGCACCATGCGCACCCGGCTGATGCTGTTGAGGTTGAGGACGATTGCGCCCTGTTCGTCACAGGCGGGGTCTTTTTTGCGCATGCTGTTGACGTCTACCTCGTAGCGGACTTTTTCCAGCGTGCCGGGCAGTTGCGCGCAGGCGTGTTTGATCAGGTACTTCTTGCCTTCACGACCGGCGTTTTCATTCATCCACACCAGCATGGCGTCAAATTCGCTGTCGACGCGTGGGATGTTATTGACCGGCACGATCATGTCGCCCCGGGAGGCATCGACTTCGTCCTGGAGTCTGACGACAACGGACATGGGCGGGTAGGCGTGGTTGAGGGAGCCGTCCCAACTGACGATTTCGGCGATCTTCGTCGTCGTGCGTGCCGGCAGTACCATCACCTCGTCGCCCGGGCGCATGACGCCGGAGGCGACCGTGCCCGCAAAGCCACGGAAATTCAGGTCGGGGCGCAGGACATACTGAACGGGGAAGCGCATGTCGATGAGATTTCGGTTGCTGCTGATGGAGACATTTTCCAGGTGGTGCAGCAGCGTCGGGCCCTTGTACCAGGGTGAATGCGGGCTCGTGTCGACCACGTTGTCACCATGCAGCGCTGACATGGGAATGAAATGGACGTCCTTGAAGGACAGGCGTGCGCAGACTGCGTTGTAGGCCTGGCGGATATCCTCAAAGGCCTGTTCGGACCAGTCGACCAAGTCCATTTTATTGACGGCGACGACCACATGGCTGATGCCTAGCAGGGACGCAATGAAGCTATGGCGCTTGGTCTGAACGGTGACGCCGTGCCGCGCGTCAATGAGGATGATCGCCAGTTGGCAGTTGGACGCACCCGTGGCCATGTTGCGGGTGTACTGCTCGTGGCCGGGCGTATCGGCAATGATGAATTTGCGTTTGCTGGTGGAGAAATAACGGTAGGCGACGTCGATGGTGATGCCCTGTTCGCGTTCGGCCTTGAGGCCATCGGTGAGCAGCGCCGGGTCGAAGTCGTCGCCGGTGGTGCCGTGGATGCGCGAATCGCGATGGACGGCGGCGAGTTGGTCTTCGTAGATCATCTTGGCGTCGTAGAGCAGTCTGCCGATGAGGGTGGACTTGCCGTCGTCGACGCTGCCGCAGGTGAGGAGGCGCAGCAGGTCCTTATGTTTATGTTGTTCCAGGTAGGCTTCGACATCCCGGGCGATAAGCTCTTCATCGGGAATGATCATGGATGGGTTCTTGCTGCTGCTCATGGTCATGCTATTTGTGGGTGATGGGGACAATGACTGAGGCGGTGAACGGTGGCAAGGCAACGCATGTTACGCGTGGCGAATGGGCGCCTAGAAGTAGCCGTCTTTCTTTTTCTCTTCCATGGACGCGGCACCGTCGTAGTCGATGACGCGGCCCTGGCGCTCGGAACTGGTGGCCAGGAGCATCTCCTGGACGATTTTTTCGAGGGTATCGGCCTCCGACTCCACGGCGCCGGTCAGCGGGTAGCAGCCCAGCGTGCGGAAGCGGACCTTTTTAAGCAGTGGTTTTTCGCCGGGCAGCATGGGCAGGCGATCATCATCAACCAGAATGAGGTTTCCCGAGCGTTCGACCACGGGCCGCTCCTTGGCATAATACAGTGGGACGATGGGAATTTTCTCCAAGCGGATGTAGAGCCAGATATCAAGCTCGGTCCAGTTTGAGAGCGGGAAGACTCGAATGGACTCGCCGGGATTGACGCGGCTGTTGTAGATGTTCCACAGTTCGGGACGCTGGTTTTTGGGGTCCCACTGGTGGTAGCGATTGCGGAAGCTGTAGATGCGTTCCTTGGCGCGGGACTTTTCTTCGTCGCGGCGGGCGCCGCCGAAAGCCGCGTCGAAGTGGTAGTGGTCCAACGCCTGTTTGAGCGCGTCGGTCTTCATGATCTGGGTGTGTTTTTCCGACCCATGGGCGATGGGGCCGATGTCCTGGGCGATGCCGTCGGGATTGGTCCACACCAGCAGCTGGAAGCCGATTTCCTTCGCCATGCGTTCACGAAAGCTGATCATTTCGCGAAACTTCCAGCGCGTATCGACGTGCATGAGCGGGAAGGGGATCTTTCCCGGGTAGAAGGCTTTTTGGGCCAAGCGCAGCATCACCGACGAGTCTTTGCCGATGGAATACAGCATGACTGGATGCTGGAATTCCGCCGCGACTTCGCGGATGATGTGGATGCTCTCGGCTTCGAGCTGTTGCAGGTGTGTTAAGAGGTAGCTTTCCATCAGATCGATTCCGTTGTGGGCCGCGGCCAGCTTGGGCCGTAGACGACAAAAAAGGGATTGGTGAGGTTCATTTTATTGTAGCGCAGGGGCTCGTCGCTGCTGAAATCAACCACGCGGCAGCCGGCGGCGGTGGCGACGGCCTGCGCTGCGGCGGTATCCCACTCCATGGTTGGCGCGATGCGCGGATAGACATCCGCGGAGCCATCGGCCACCAGGCAGAGCTTAAGTGAGCTGCCGATGGACAAGAGCTCGACGCGGCCATGGCGTTTTTCCAAGTCAGCGATGAACGCCTCGGTGGCGTTGTTGCTGTGCGAACGGGACGCGACCACGCTCAGCGGACGGCCGGGCGTTGGCGGCATGGGCAGAGCCGGAAGCTCGTTGGCGGTGGCCAAAGCGCGGGCCAGGTCATCGCGGTCGCGGAAATGCTCGCCACGGCGGAGCATGCGGGCGCCAGTGCCTTCGGCACCGAGGTAAAAGAGCCCCAACGCCGGGCTGTAGACGACACCGAGCACGGGCAGGCCGTCGTGGATTAAAGCGATATTGACGGTGAATTCGCCGTTGTGCTTGATGAATTCCTTGGTGCCGTCGAGCGGATCGACGAGCCAGAAATCCAGCCAGTCGCGGCGGGTGTCGTAGGGCACTTCGCGGCTTTCCTCGGAGAGTACGGGCAAGTCCCAATGCGCCTGCAAGCGGGCCATGATGAGCTCGTGGGACGCCTTGTCGGCGGCCGTCAGTGGCGACTGGTCGGCCTTGTACTCGATGTCGAGTTCGCCGTCGTAGATGGCCATGATGGCCTCGCCGGCATCATAAGCGGCCAGGACGGCCGCCGGGCAGTAGTCGGGCAGGAAATCGCGGTAGTCGTTGTACATGGCTGAGAAGGGAGTAGGGTAGTAAGCCTTGGAGATGCGGGGGAACAGATTTTAGGGAAACGTTAAATATAGCCCCCCTGAGATAAAAAACGCCGCGTTGACATGAAGAAAGAGCTCTGGCATCTTGTCATTCGTGTGCAAAATCGCTATACTAGCAGCAAACGGTGTTATGAAGTGCGTACCGATGTTTTTAAGTTCTTGTTTGAGGAGAGTACGGTCATGAAATCGCGTTTGTTCACTTTGATAGAATTGCTGGTGGTGATTGCGATCATCGCGATTTTGGCGGCCATGTTGCTGCCGGCTTTGGCGAAGGCGCGTGAGAAGGCCCGGGCGATCTCCTGCGCGTCGAATGCCAAGCAGATCCTTTTGGCGGCAGCGCTCTATGGTGATGAAAACGAGAGCTACTGGGTGGGCATGGCGCAGGACTCCAAGAGCACTTACCAGCCATATTCCATGTATGTCACGCGTGGCAAGTACATCAGCAAAGAAGTGTTCTTCTGCCCGTCGCACGATTTGGCGAACTACAGTTCTTCCTATGCCTACGGCGTGATCCGGCCGGATATGCAGTACACACTGAGTTCTTTCTATACCAAGCGTGATACTTGGGGCGACTTCACTGTGCGTGATGCCAACTGTGGGGGGGCAAACAATGACAACGCCTACTTCATTGTCAATTCCTGCAAAATGCCGTCATCGGTGCCCTACTGCGGGGACAGCATATCGCTGTCCAATACCAACCGCAGCCGTTGGACATTCAATATCGGCCATGCGGAAGGCAGCGAATATTCGGCGTCGGCGCATCACGGCGGCCGGTCGAATGTGGGCTTTTTTGATGGCCATGTGCAGTCCTGCGGCAAGGGCGAATTGTCCGCGGCGGGCTATACGTCCTGTTCCTTCGATGGCTCGAATGTCGTGAGCAAATTCTGAGTAACGAACACCTCTCTTGCGCCTCTGTTCTCACTCCCGCGCCCGGCTGCTCCATGCACCGAGCGCGATTGTGTTATGGAGAGTTTCTTGGGAAGTAATGGCTCACTTCAATTATCCATGGCTCCTATGAAACCCGTTGCCACAAAGGTCGGCGGAAATCTCAGGTTCCATTGCCCCTTTTGCCCCAGTCAGCTTCGCCGACTGGGGCAAAAGAGGCCGAGGAACACGAACATTACTAGCGCGCTACCTAGGTCGGCGCACGCTTTCAGCGTGCTTGCCCTGGGCTGGTATGTTTCGCGCTTTCAGCGCTTCTGCCGCTTCGCGGCGATAAAATGCCAGATCGGCCAAGTTCGGCCCGGAGGGCCGTACCATGCATAGCCCCGGGTGAGGCGCCCGGAGGGCGCCGCAACCCGGGGTGTGACAGCAACTTGGAATTGCGCCCGGAGGGCGCCACATTGGCCAAGCACGTCCAGACTCACCGCACCGGAGAGAAGCATGTCGTGCATCCAATATCAATGACTCCTATGAAACCCGCAGCCACAAAGGTCGGCGGAAATCAAGGTCGGGTGGTTAGGCGGCGGCGGGCCGTGGGTTTCCTGCAAATTGTCCCCGCGAAGCGCCGGGGTGTACACTGACCGCTTACGTCTCCCAAGTAACGGTAGCGGACTTGTTGCTTGTTTTCGCCATGATTGATCGTTATGTCGCCGGCGCGACAGTTTTTTTGGGGGGGTATCGGGGACGTACTTGCGAATACGGA
>JAQWBY010000273.1 GCA_028706165.1 Lentisphaeria bacterium
TCGGCGCAGAAATAGCCCACGCGTTCAAACTGCACGCGGTCCTCGGGCTTAAGCGTCGCCAGAGCCGGCTCAAGCTTGCAGCCGCGCAGAATCTGCAGCGAGTCCGCATTGAGATTTTCCACGAAGTCGTGGCCTTCCTCGACGTCCTCCGGTGCTTCCTTGGCGAAGAGCCGGTCGTAGAGGCGCAGCTCGGCATCGATGGCGTGGCTTGCCTCGACCCAGTGGATCGTCCCCTTGATCTTGCGGCCGTCAACCGGGTTGCCGCCCTTGCTGTCGGGGTCGTAGGTACAATGCACTTCGGCGATGCTGCCGTCGGCATTCTTCACTACCTTTTCGCAGGCGATGATGTAGCCCCAGCGCAAGCGAACTTCCTGTCCGGGCGTCAGCCGGAAATACTTGGGCGGTGCGACCTCGCGGAAATCATCCTGATCAATGTACAGTTCGCGACCGAAGGGGATTTTGCGCGTGCCGGCCGCGGCGTCTTCGGGGTTATTCACGGCTTCCAGCCATTCGACCTGACCGGCCGGGTAGTTGCTGATCACCAGCTTCAGCGGCTTCAGCACCGCCATGTAGCGCGATGAACTCTGGTTGAGCTCGTCACGCAGACAGCTCTCCAGCAACGCCACGTCCGTGATGCCATTGAACTTGGTGATGCCAGCGCGCTGCAAAAACGCATGAATGGCGCTCGGCGTATAGCCACGGCGGCGCAGGCCGCAGAGCGTCGGCATGCGCGGATCGTCCCACCCCTGAACATATTTTTCCTGCACCAGCCGCAGAAGTTTGCGCTTACTCATCACGGTGTAATTCAGGTTCAGGCGCGAAAACTCGATCTGCCGGGGCTTATGCACGGGCAGCGGCTGCAGAAACCAGTCGTAGAGCGGTCGGTGAATCTCAAACTCCAGCGAGCACAGCGAGTGGGTGATGCCCTCAATGGAGTCCTCCAGGCCGTGCGCCCAGTCGTACATCGGATAGATGCACCACGTGTCGCCGCTGCGGTGGTGCGACGTGTGCTGGATGCGGTACATCACCGGGTCACGCAAATTGATGTTCGGTGCCGCCATGTCGATCTTCGCCCGCAGCACCTTCGCGCCATTGGGAAACTCGCCGGCGCGCATCCGCCGAAAGAGATCAAGGTTCTCGGCCACCGGGCGGTTCCGCCAAGGGCTTTCCTTGCCGGCCTCGGTCAGCGTACCACGCGTGTCGCGAATCTCCTCCGCGCTCTGCTCGTCCACGTAGGCCAGGCCCTTCTCAATCATCATCTCAGCGTACTCGTACATCTTCGCGAAATAATCCGACGCGTAGCGGACCTCGCCTTCCCACTGGTAGCCCAGCCAGCGCACGTCGTCCTTGATGGCGTCGACGTACTCGACGTCTTCCTTGCTCGGGTTGGTGTCGTCCATGCGCAGCATGCACTTGCCCTGGTAGTCGCGGGCAATGCCGAAATCGATGCACAGCGCCTTCGCATGGCCAATGTGCAGATAGCCGTTGGGCTCCGGCGGAAAACGCGTGCGGATGTCGCCAAGCTGGTACTTGCCGGAACGAATGTCCTCGTTGATGATTTCCCGGATAAAATCGGTCGCGGCCGGCAATGCCGGCTCGGCGGGCTTGGCGTGGTCACTCATCGGTCACTTCCTCGCGTTCGTCGTTCACTCGTTCGTGCTTGCCTGTCCGCCTGCGGCGGAGCAACCGCCTAATATAATGGCCACAGACACCCTGACAATGCGACAGCGGCACATGCGCGGGTATATTAAGCAACACTGTGGCAGGCGCCACTGCACTATCGTCCATAACTTTAGCGAAAGAACTTCCCCAGTAAAAAACAAACGCATGAAACTACTCCAAAACAGCAACAAAACGGCATTGATCTTCAAGAATGACCAGGTCTCTTTCGACCAGCTCATCGGCATCACCGCCGTCTATGCCCGCCTCGTTGCCGCCGCGTCGGGGGATCGCGTGGCAATCTTCTCAGAAAACCGTCCCGAGTGGGTCTACGCGTTCTACGCCGCTTGGCGCAAGCACACCATCCCCGTGCCGATTGACGCCATGGCCAGCGTCGATGAAATTGCCTATATCCTCAAGGACAGCACGCCCGTCGCCGTCTTCGTGTCGCCCAAAAATGTCGAGACCATGAAGAAAGCCATCGCTCTGGCCGAATGCCAGACGAAGCTCATCGTCTTCACCGACATCGCCATCCCCGCAACCATCCCCGATGAGGACAAAGTCTTCCCCGATGCTGCGGACGACGACATCGCCGTGATCATCTACACGTCCGGTACCACCGGCAGCCCCAAGGGCGTCATGCTCAGCTACGAAAACCTCCGCGCCAACCTCGTTGCGGTGTCCGAGCAGGTGCCCATTTACCGGCCTACCGACCGGGTGATGATCCTCCTCCCGCTGCACCACGTCCTGCCTCTCCAGGGCACCCTGATCATGCCACTGTCCATCAACGCCACCTGCGTCATGGCGCCGTCCATGGTCGCCGCCGATATCCTCCAGACCCTCGCCGATAACCACGTCACCCTCTTCATCGGCGTGCCCAGACTCTTCATCCTCCTCCGCGACAGCATGAAGAGCCGCATCCGCCAGAGCAAGGTTGCCTCGGCCCTCTTTGCCCTCGCCGCCGCCGTCAACTCCCTGGCCTTTTCCCGCGTGGTCTTTGGCTCCGTCCAGAGAAAATTCGGCGGCGCCATCCGTCACATGCCCTGCGGCGGCGCCTCACTCGACCCGCAAGTGATCAAGGACTTCCGCACCCTCGGCTTCGAAATCCTCCTCGGCTACGGCATGACTGAAACCGCGCCGATGATCTCTTTCACCAAACCCAACGGCCAGCGCGCCGGCTCATCTGGACAAGTCATCCCCTGCAATGAAGTCCGCGTCGTCGATGGCGAAATCACCGTCCGCGGCAAAAATGTCATGAAGGGCTACTACAAACGCCCCGAAGAAACCGCCGCGATCATCAAGGACGGCTGGCTCCACACCGGCGACCTCGGCTACGTCGACAATGACGGCTACATCTACATCACCGGCCGCAAGAAGGAAATCATCATCCTCCCTAACGGCAAGAATATCAATCCTGACGAGGTGGAGCAGAAGATCCTCAAGATGTCCGACTGGATCGCCGAAATCGCCGTGCTGGGCTCGGGCGACTCGCTCCAGGCGCTGATCCTGCCGCATTTCCAAAATCTCCAAACGCAGGGCGTGCTCAATATCGAAGAGTCCATCCGCCAGCAGGTCATCGCCCACTACAATCAGCAGGCGTCAAGCTACAAACGCATCTTCAAATGCACCTTCGTCACTGACGCCCTGCCCCGCACCCGCCTCGGCAAACTCAAGCGCCATGAGCTCGAAGCCATCGCCAAAACCGGCAGTAGCCGAAAAAAAGAAGCCGTCGCCGAACCCGACAGCGAGGAATACCGCGTCATCAAGGAGTACCTCGTCGGCCAGCTCGGACAGGACATCCATCCCGACGACCATTTCGAAATGGACCTCAGCCTGGACTCCCTCGGGAAAGTCAGTTTCCAGGTCTTCCTCAGCGGCACCTTCAACGTGGAAATACCCGAGCAGATGCTGCTCGAACACCCCACACCCGCCAAGCTCGCCGCAAAAATTCACGATCTCGGCCACGACACCATCGCCGCCAGCAGCGGCTTCAAGTGGGGCAAGATCCTCCGTGAAAAAATCGCCGTGACACTACCCCGGAGCTGGTTCACCCACCAGTGGCTCAATCTCTTCTCCAAGAGCATCCTTCACAGTTTCTTCAAACTGCGCGGTGAAGGCATGACGAATATTCCCGACGGGCCCTGCATCTTCGCACCCAACCACCAGAGCTACCTCGACGCCTTCTTCATCTCGGCGTTCATGAAAAAAGGCGTCCTCAAGGAAACCTTCTTCTACGCCAAGGCCGAACACCTCCGTCGCGGCTGGCAGCGCTTTATGGCTAACCGCCATAATGTCATCATCATGGACGTCAACAGCGACCTCAAGCTGTCCCTGCAAAAACTGGCCAGCGCGCTGGCGCAAGGCAAGAAGGTCATTATCTTCCCCGAAGGCACCCGCACCGTTGACGGCCAGCTGGGCACCTTCAAACAAACCTTCGCCATCCTCGGCCGCGAACTCAACGTGCCCATCGTGCCCATTGCCATCGCCGGTGCCTACCAGGCGCTGCCACGTAACCGCTTCTTTCCAAAACTCTTCAGGCCCGTCGCCGTGTCCTTCCTGCCACCCATCTTCCCGGAGGAAGGCGACGACTACGGCTCGCTGGTGGACAAAGCCGTCAACCAGATCAGCGCCAAACTGGCCAGCAAGCAGCCACCGGAGCAGCCATCGGTATGAGTGAACAGACCGGCACAGGCACTGCGCGCCCCCGCCGCTACGCCGTCCTCGGCGGCGGTGGCTTCCTCGGCCGGGCCATCGTCCGCATGCTCCGAGCCCGCGGCGACGCCGTGCGGGTCTTCGGCCGCCACCGCTACCCCGAGGCCGAAGCCCTGGGCGCCGAATGCGTGGTCGGCGATGTCCGTGATCCCGCCGCGGTCATGCGCGCCTGCCAGGGCTGCCACACCGTGTTCCACACCATCGCCATCTGCGACATCATCCGCGACAAACGCCTGTACTACGAGGTCAATGTCCGCGGCAGCGCCAATGTCCTGCGCGCCTGCCTCGAAAACAAGGTCCGCTGCTTGGTTTACACCAGTACCCCCAGCGTCGTCATCGCGCCACGCCATATCATCCTCGGTGATGAATCTCTGCCCTACCTCAACCACTACCTGGCGCCATACCCGAAAACCAAGGCCATCGCTGAAAAAATGATCCTTGATGCCGACAACTGGGAGATGGTCCCGAACTCACCCGAGGACGACCGCCGCGAGCTCGGCGAACTCAATGTCACTCGCCTCCGCACTTGCGCCATCCGCCCCCATCTCATCTGGGGGCCGGATGACCCGCATATCCTCCCACAGCTCTTTGCTTTCACCAAGGAAAAACGCCTGCGCATCATCGGCGATGGCCTGAACCAGGTCAGCATCACCTACGTAGACAACGCCGCCCACGCCCACATCCTGGCTGCCGACGAACTCGCCGGCCAGGCGCGCTGCGCCGGCAAGGCCTACTTCGTCCACGACACCGAGCCCGTCGTACTCTGGGATTGGATCAACAGTCTCCTGGCCAGCCTGCACTTGCCCACCGTCACCCGCCGCGTGGATTACCGTAGCGCCTACATCGTCGCCGCGCTCTGCGAATGTCTTTCGGCCTGCCTGCCTTTCCTAGGCCCCGCCAAAATGACCCGCTTCGTCACCAACGAACTGGCCTTCTCCCACTCTTTCACTCACGAACGCGCCAGCCATGACTTCGGCTACCAGCCCATCGTCTCACCCCAACAGGCACTCGATAACGTCATCGCTTGGGCGAACCAACAAAAACTCAACCAGTCGTAAAA
>JAQWBY010000274.1 GCA_028706165.1 Lentisphaeria bacterium
CTGAACAACGCCAGGCGATACCAGACCGATCACGCACTGAGTGGCTCGAACGCCTGCAGGCCTTGGGCCTGCTTAAGCCCAGTAGCGGCGCCGGCAACGGCTTCGTCACCACTGTCATCGGCCCCAAGACCGCCCAGGCCGTCCTCGATTTCTTCCAAAGCACGGCCGGCAAGAACATCCTCAGCCGCCTCAAAGCCCTCGATATCACGCCGGCGTCGCCCAGCAGTAGCGCCAGCGCCCCAGACGGCACTGCCGGCGCTGCGACGGCCGGTGGCGCCATCCTCAGCGGCAAGACCTTCGTCCTCACCGGCACCTTGACCACCATGGACCGGGATGAGGCCAGCGCCAAAATCCGCGCCGCCGGTGGTACTGTCTCTTCCGCCGTCAGCAGAAATACCACCTATCTGGTCGCCGGCGCCAATGTCGGCGCCAAAAAGACGGAAAAAGCCTCGCAGCTCGGCGTCAAGGTCATCACGGAAGATGACCTGCTGGCGATGCTCGCCGACGGCGCTGCACAGTGACCCGCCTCGCTTGCGCGGCGTCTTATTGCTCCAGCTCCTGGATCAGCGGCGCGCCAGTAAGGCGGTCGACATCCAGCTGGAAGCGCCGGCCCTTCAGTTCGAAGTCGAGTGTCGGCCCGCCCGCTTCACCGCTGGGGTGGAAATAATAGACCACCCTGCCATCGTCATTGAGCGCGTCATTCTCCGGCGTCCAAGTGAAGTCTTTGCCAAGCTCATAGCTGGATTTGACCTCAATAAAGCCCATGGACGGCCCGACGCCATCCTTGCCGCCAGCCGCCGGCGGCACCCACTCGCGCGCCAGCGTCTGTTCCAGGGCGGTGACCGCAAAGCTCGATGCGTCGGTGTCCAGCGCCAGCGTCAAGCCCCGGCCGCTGGCACGCGCGCGCGTAGCGGTCTCGTTAATCGCCTGGCGCAATTTACTCAGATTGTTCTCGACCACATAGCGCTTGGGGATGGCACTAACCCGTGGTCCAACCAATGCCGCCACCACCGCAATCAGCAGCGTCACAATCAAAATCTCAAACAGCGTGAAACAACGGCGACGGCAGTGGCTGCCGCGCACAACGCCATCGCTGAGCTCATCTGGTCGTCTGCGCACGTCAATTCCAGCAGGAAATATCTTCATTGTTGCCGGTGCCACCCGAGCTCTTGTCACCGCCATAACTGATAATGTCAAAGGGCATGTTGTCCTGCCCAGGCACGCTGTACTGGAACTCATTGCCCCAGCCGTCCTTCGGGATATTCTTAGCTTCGAGATACGGCCCGTCCCACTTCTCATTGCCGGGATTGGTGATCAGCTCGTCTAGCCGGGTCGGATACGTCGACATGTCCATGTAATACTGCTGCACGGCGTTCTTGACCGACACCAGCTGGGCCTTGGTGCTCTTCACCCGCGATTTGTCCAAATTGCCGACGATATTCGGGCCGACCAACGCCGCCAGCATGCCGATGATCATCACCACGATCATAATTTCAATCAGGGTGAAACTGTGGCGGCGAACCCGTCGTAAACTGCTCTTGTCCTTGCTCATGGCCATCATCCTTTTCTATGCGTTGACTTGCTACTCAATCTTATTTTCCACAGAAACCAGCTTTGCCAGCGGCTATCCTCAGCCCGCGGCGCCCTGCATGTCCATCATGGCCATGAACATCAGCAGCACGACGGCGCCAACGCCCAGCCCGAGGCAAATAATAATAGCCGGCTCAAACAGGCTCAACAGGCGTTTGACCAGCCGCTTCATGTCCTCTTCGTAGCGGTCGGCAACGCGCTCCAGCATCGTCTCGACCGACCCCGTCTCCTCGCCGACGGCGATCATCTTCAGCATCAGCGACGGTATGTACTCGCTCTTGCTCAATGCCGCCGACAGCCGCTGTCCCTGGCGCAATTCGCCGGACAGCCCCACGATCGACTGGCTGATCGCCTGGTTCTGCACCACCCGATTCGCTATCACCACCGTGTTCAACAGATGCACGCCGCTGCGCATGAGGATGGCCATCGTCCGGCACAGCCGGGCGATATTCGCATAGAGGACCAGGCGCCCCGCCAACGGCACCCGCAGTATCCAGTGGTCGTAACGAATGCGCAGGGCGCTGCCCTCTTTGCGCAATTGCGTCACCACATAGATCACCAGCGCCAGCAAAACCAGACTCAGCCACCAATAGTTGCGGAAGAAATTCGACACGCCCAGCAGTATCGTCGTCGCCATCGACTCCACGCCCGCGCCCGCCAGCGCCGTCGCAAATCGCGGCACGATCACCCCGAGCACGACGACCATCATCACCATGCCCGTAAAGGCGATAAACAACGGATAGACCGACGACGAGATGATGAAGGATCGCAGCTCCTGGCCCTCACTTAAAAAGCGCCGCAATTCGCCCATCACCTGTGGCAGCGCCCCGGCCTCTTCACCGGCCTCGACCACCCCCGAGTACAACTGCGGGAAAGTCCGCCCGCGATCCCTGATCAGCTGCGAGAACTTCTTGCCCTCATGCAGGCCCCGCCGCAGGTCGCCGACGGTCTCGGCCAAGACGGGATTGTCATTGTCATCACCGACAATGCCCAGCGCCCGCTCCAGCGTGATGTTCGCCTGCAGTAGGGGCACCAGGCGCTCAGTAAACTCCGCCACGTTGAGCTTGGGGCCAAACCAGCCACCTCCCTGTTGCGTCTTGCTGCCTTCGCCCAGAAAATCCAGCGGCATCAAGCCCCGGCGCTGTATCCGCCGGGCCGCATCGGCCTGGGAGTCGCCCTCAATCAGCAACTCGCTGATCTTCCCGGCCGCGTCACTTACTTTGTATTTGTACAATGCCATTCAGCATCACCTCGACGTCAACGCCGTCATTTGCTCATGGTTGTGGCGGTGGCGGTGGCGGCGCCGCCGGCCGTTGCCCCGCATCCGTCGCCCCCGGGGGCGACGCCGGCGGCCGGCAAGTCACCACCAGCGGCCGCATCATCAAGGGCATGCCCTCAACCAGTACTTTAATCCAATAACGCCCCGGTTGCGTGAAACGCAGGGAGCGAAGCGCAAAAACCAGCTCGGCGACATCATACGGCGACTTGAAAGCCACCTTGCATTTCATCGCAAAGACCTTCTCCGCGCTATCCACATGCTCGCAAAGTATCTCGCAGGGATACTCGCCCGTACCGCCAGTCAGCGATACAAACAGAAACAGCCCCGGATGCACATAGGGCAATTTGCCCACGTTGATCTGGCTGAAAAGCCCCACGAGGCTCTTCTTCAGCGTCCGGCGATCTTCAATCACCGTGTCGCAGACCAGCAACGCTAGCCCGATGGGCAGTTCCGAATAACTCACGCACTACTCCTATCCTTGCACTGTCCAGTAACGGGCATTGTCGCCCAAGCCTACCAGTAGCCCACCATTAACGCCCAACACGACTCTTTATTACCATCGCCACCGGGTATGTTCAATCTGAAAAGCGCCAGCGCCGTTATATCACTTCCAGCCCATCCCGATCAGGCAGCGCCGGAAATGCCGCTGTCGGCAGCCGCTGATACCAGAAAGCCACCGACGATATGTCGTCCTGCAGAGGCAAATAACGCCCACCGCTGCGCCATCCCAGCGCCTGGATGGTCACCCGCAGGTCCGAACTGAAACGGATGGGATCCATGATGTGCCAGCGATACATCGCAAAGCGCTGCTGACTGGCATAGACGCCATCCGGCTTGATCACTTGGTGCAGACCCGCGTACGCCGTGCTAAACGCCTCATACTGATGCGTGGCCTGGTTCTCGAAGTTGTACGACCCGCAGAAATAATCCTCAGTTCCAGTGCCGCAAATGGTCGGATACTCGTCGTCGCCATCCAGGTAGAATTTGATCTCGCCCTCGCCCCACCAACCCGTGTTGTTCACGCCCCAGTGCATGCAGACGCCGACGTAATGCCCCGGCCCTTTCACACCATCCACAATGGTGTAGACGCTCTTGTACGGCAGGGGATTGGCCCGCCGGAACTGCGCATGGAAATACGCGCAGTCAGCCGGCACCTCCGTCAGGGTGTAATTCACTTGATAGTAGAGCCGAACAGCCTCCGTGGAGATGTTCGTTAACGTGATGCGGCAGCGCTTGCGGAAGGGCATTTCCCAGTAGCTATTGAAGGCCCGGCCGGGATTCACACACACCGCCAGCGAATTCAACGGCGCATAACGCCCCCAGCCCATGCCAAAAAAATCCCCGACGGGACATTCCACCGACGGCTGCTCCTGGTCGTCCCAATACATCCGCAATATCTGAAAACGCCAGTTGCCCGTCGGCGTCAGCCATAGCTGCTGCACAGCCCCCATGCCGCTAATGTCCGCCAGCGTAAAACTCTCGCCGGCCTCAATCGCTACCGACGGCGATACTTTCCAGCCCGCGCCCAAATCACGCGCGCACGACGCCCCCGTACCCGTCGTCGCCTGGCCGCCACAGCCCTTGCCACCACTGAAATTCTCCGGGCTGATCGATCGCGTCTGCGCCGACGACAATCTGCTCAGAGTCCCCAAATGCATGCCCAGACCATTATAGGACATCTCTTAACGCTCCTTCTACGCCAATATCAGGCAGGAAAGCGATCCGCAACGCCAAGCGCACCGCACCATTGCCACACCGAAAAACGCCTCGTCCGCTGCACTGAAGCCGAATCGACTAAAAACGCCCGCGACGACGCACAAATACGCACGACATAAGGGCGTGGCCATAGTCGCAATCCCGCGCACGCACGCTTGGCTTACTATATCCCGCTTTTGCAGCCGCTGACCCGCTGTAACGGAAAATTGTGCATCCTTGGCACCGCTGGCAACACCGCGCCCGCCACGCAACTACCCGCGCAACACAGCGCGACTGCTATCGACTGCTATCGACTGCTATCGACTGCTATCGACTGCTATCGACTGCTATCGACTGCTATCGACTGCTATCGACTGCTATCGACTGCCTTCGACTGCCTTCGACTGCCTTCGACTGCCTTCGACTGCCTTCGACTGCCTTCGACTGCCTTCGACTGCCTTCGACTGCCTTCGACTGCCTTCGACTGCCTTCGACTGCCTTCGACTGCCTTCGACTATTCGCGGCTTCGGGTCTGGTCGCACAGCGTTGGCGTAACACCCCCGTGGCTAATTTCTGCTCGTGCGTGGCACAAGCAGCATCGGTGGGTTATTGTAGCGCCGCGTTTAGGCTCACCTCTATATTCCGCATACTGGGGATAGTGTTCATGAAAAAAAAGTCTTTGCCCTTTTTGGCGCAGTCATGCATTTTCCTGCACACTTTGCTCTTTGGCTGTTCGTGGCTCACCCTGAATTACTTCCAGATGTTTTCTCTGGAACGGGCTTTCGCCGGTGTCAGTGTCGGTATGTTTCTGCCTTGGCTGCTGCTGGTATTGCTTGACGCCCTACTGGT
>JAQWBY010000275.1 GCA_028706165.1 Lentisphaeria bacterium
CTCCTGTAGCTTGAGCATGGTGAGCACGGCGTCGCGCATATCTCTCCTTGGTGAGGTGGGATGTTTTAAGACAGTACAATGACGTTGTTAATGTAAATCCGCGAACGAAAGATGCAAGAACGCGCGCCGGGGCCTGGACGCAGGGGCGGCGTTGTTTTTTGTGCTCAGGAAGGACCAAAAGAGACGATGTTGCCCACAAAATCGATATGCATTCCCGGGACGCCGCCGGTGGACGTCGGTGTCTTGCTGCCGTTGATTGACCATCCGCATTTTCAGGCGCTGCGTTTGCGCAAGCAGCTCGGGGTGAATTACCTGGTCTTTCCTGGTGCGGTGCACAGCCGTTTCGAGCACGCGGTGGGCGTGCTGGCCTTGACGCAGCGGCTCTGTCGGCTGCACGCCTTCAGTGCTGACGACGCGCGGCTGCTGCAGGTTTTTGCGCTGTTGCACGACATCGGCCACGGGCCTTTCTCGCATCAGATTGAACCGGTGCTTGCCGGCGAGCATCACGAGCACGGCCAGGCGCTGCTCGTGGACATGGCCGATGCGCTGGCGCAGTGCGGCGTCGAGGCGGCGGCCGTCACCGCGATGCTGGCCGACGACGCGTCGCCGTTGGCGGCGTGGGTTCGTGATCGCAATCTCGGCACTGACAAACTCGACTATCTGATGCGCGACGCGCTGCACATCGGTTTCCACGGCACGCCGGACATTGAGCGGCTGCAGGTCTTTACGCAGATGACTCCCGATGGCCTGGCCATCGAAGAGAAGTATCTGGAAGACGCCAAGCAGCTGCAAAAATTCTATTCCTATCTGCACCAACACGGCTATCTCAACAAGACGGCACTAGCAGCGCAGCGCATGCTGCAGCGCGCTGTGCAGGAAGAGCTCAGCGACGGCCGCAATAGCGGCGCCGAGCTCTGGGCCATGACGGACGACCAGCTCCTGCAATGGGCCGCCAATGCCCGCAATGCGCTGACCCGGCAACTGGTGGCTGACCTTGTCTCGCGGCGCCTGTACCGCACGGTGCTGGCCCTCAAACCGGCCGGTTACGCATACGTCGAACGCCAGGCGGACAAGCCGCTGGCAGTCATGGAATGGCCGCGGCCCGAACTGCGCGCGTTCTGCGACCGCGTCGAGGGCATTGCCGCTCTGCGCGTCCTCGAAAATGCGCTTTGTGAGGCCATGGGCCTGCCGCCGGGAGCCATGCTTTTTGCCGCCATGCCGTACTTCAAAAAGCTCGTGCCCAAAGACCTGCGCGTGTTCTCGGCGCATTCCCAACGGGGCTTTTGGCTCCTGGAAAATGACGGCGATCACCGTCGCTCGCTGGAAAGCGACTACCTGAGGACCTTCGCCGTCCGCGTCGTCGTCAGGCCGGACTGCCGCGATGCGCTGGCAAAAAAAGCCCCCGCTATCGCCGAATTTCTCCGGGACTGGCGGGGGTAAGAGCATCGTTTGGTTTTGCGCGGGGGAGGAAAAAAGGAGCAGTGCTCCTTTCCTCCCCCTCGCGCTCCCCCACCTATCCCTTTTCAGCTCAGCGCGTTGCGGCTGTCGCCAAGCGACAGCCGCAACGCGCTGAGCGTCAGCCGCAACGCGCATGAACGTTTTTTTTGCCCTGTTTACGTTGCAGTCATGTCCTATTGTGTGGATATGGACAGGCTGATCTTGACGCTTCCGGCTGGCGAAAATCGCTTGGTGCTCCTTATTGGGTGGCCTCTAGCCAAGGGGCGGCGGTTATGCGGCGGTCTTGGCCGGGGCCGGGTGGGCGCCATGCGGGCGCCACCCGATATGGTACTGGAGGTGGCTGCTCACCCTGGGTGCGGGCCCGCTGGCGTCGTAATCGGCGATTGGGGGCGAAAAATCGAATGCCTGTGGGGAGGTTGGCATTATTGTGATGTCTTGGCCGGGGCCAGTGTTCTACGTGAGCACGAATCAGCGAGGGTATTTTGATTGAAAACGTGTGCGCTACCAGCAAAATAGCCGCAGAACAAAAAAAACGTCAGCGCTGAAACATATCAGCGCTGACGGGGAGGCATTGCTTATTCTAAAATATGCAACTTAACCGAGTGGAGATAAATAGAAAACTCACCACAAATCGTTGGGATTTGCGGTCGTGTCAATGTAATTGTCGTCATTTGTATCAGTAATTTTCATCTTGAAACTGCTGTCAATGGTATACCAGTCTGTTCCTTTTCCGGGAGCGATAGTTTCCACGTGACCATCGCCGAAGAGAACGTTACCAAGGGTTTTGTGGTTTTTGTTCTTATCGCGAACAAAACCGTGTTCGGCGGAAAGGTCTGTGGCCGTCAGGGCCCCATAGTAGAGATAGCTGCATTTTTCAGTGGCGCCGCCGTCAGCGGTATCGTCTACTGAGGCCATGTCAGTGAAGTCGGAAGCGGTTTGGTGCTTAGTGCTACGGCAGATGAAAACTCTTGTCGTTTGTAGGTAATCCTCACGCACGAGTTTTGCTAGACCTTCGCTGTTGTGTGGGTCACCGTCAATTCCGTCGTCATCAATACCATCCGGATAGCGGCCGCGCTGGTCATTGGAATACATCAGCATTGACGTGCCGATTTGTTTGAGCTGGCTGACGCAGTCGGCCTGGTTGGCTTTTTCGCGGGCCTTGCTCAGTGCGGGCATGAGCATGGCGGCAAGGATGGCAATAATGCCAATGACCACCAGGAGTTCGATAAGGGTAAATACGCTGCGATTCTTTTTCATTGCTGTCCTCTGGGTTTCGGGCCGATGTAAGAAATAAAACCTGGTCGTTTTCCTGATTTGAATTGCTTTGTGACTCGGCAAAATTGGCCTTGTCGCGAGCACTCACCATAGCGCAAGCCGGGGCTAAAAACAAGCCGGCGGGCATTGCGTGTTCGGAGGGAATAACGTAGGGCGCGCGGGTTTTATTTTCGCTGCCGGGAGGAAAAACGACGAAAGAGCGATTTTTTCGCGCGAGTTGGCGGGTGTGGCGGATCTGGGTGGGGCGGACGGATCGTGCGGGTCTGGTCGCGGCATCAGCGTATAATGTTACCGCAGAGTGTTGGCGCCCCTCGGGTGTTTTGTCAATGTGGCGCCCTCCGGGCGCAGTTCTAATTTGCTGTCACACCCCGGGTTGCGGCGCCCTCTGGGCGCCTCACCCGGGGTTACGCATGGTGCGGCCCTCCGGGCCGAACTTGGCGGGCTTTGGTCGCGGACGGACCGTGCGGCTCTGGTCGCGGCATCAGCGTATAATGTTACCGCAGAGTGTTGGCGCCCCTCGGGTGTTTTGTCAATGTGGCGCCCTCCGGGCGCAGTTTTATATTGTTGTTATACCCCGGGTTGCGGCGCCCTTCGGGCACCTCACCCGGGGTTATGCATGGTTCGGCCCTCAGGGCCGAACTTGGCGGGTCGGTCTGAGTGTCTGTCTTTTGTCGCGGACGGATCGGACGGATCGGACGGATCGGACGGATCCGATTGCTGATCGGTCTGATCGGTCCGATCGGTCTGATCGGTCTGATCGGTCTGATCGGTCCGATCGGTCTGATCGGTCTGATCGGTCTGATGATCCGCCCGATGTGCCCGATCAAGCAGCCGGATCGGTCTGATCGGTCTGATCGGTCTGATCGGTCTGATCGGTCTGATTGACCAGACTGAGGATCGCCTATTCGGTAGCGGCTTCGGTGCTGCTGGCGTCGTCTTCCTTGTGAGATTTGAGTCGTCGTCCGGGGCAGATGCCGCGTTTGGTGGTAGCGACGAAGGCGATGAATTCCTCGACTTCGGGGCACATGGTGACGTTTTGGCGGATTTCGTCGATGGCGCTTTGGCGGGCCATGCCGCGGAAGAAGTAGATTTTGATGGCATTACGGACGGCGTTGCGGGCGGCTTCGGTCATGCCGGCGCGGCGGAGGCCGACGACGTTTGGTCCCTGTACCTGGTCGAATTGGAGGAGGCAGAAGGGGGGCATGTCCTGGGTGATGACGTTGTCGCCGCCGATCATGGCGAGGCGGCCGACGCGGACGAACTGGTGGATTTTGACTTCGGCGCTGATGAAGGCGCGTTCGCCGACTTCGACGCGGCCGCCGAGGAGTGACGCGTTGGCGATGACGACGTTATTGCCGATGATGCAGTTATGGCCGAGGTGTGAGAAGGCCATCATCAGCACGTTGTCGCCGACGACGGTGCCGCTGCCTTCTTCGGTGCCGCGATGGATGGTGACGTATTCGCGGAGGATGCAGTTTTCGCCGATAGTGACGAAGCTCTTCTCGTTGTGGTAATGGAGGTCCTGCGGTTCGTCGCCGATGACCGCGCCGGTGTGGATGCTCGTGCCTTTGCCGATGGTCGTGTAGCCGGTGATGTGGGCGTGTGGGCCGATGCGGCAGCCGTCGCCGATGACGACGTGCTCGTCAATGACCGCAAAAGGGCCGATTTCGACATCGGCACCAATCACGGCGCCGGGGGCAATCGCAGCAAGGGGATGAATTTTCATGGTTTGGCCTGGCGGGGTTGGGGGCTATATCAAGAAAATATGATCACACCAGCTTGATCCGCTTGCGGGCTTTTTTGCCTGCGCGGAGCGTGAGCATGCCGGCGTGGAAATGGTCGGGGGCGATGACGAGTTTTTCGTCGTTGACGCGGTCGTCGTCCAAGTAGCAGCCACCGCCTTTGATGAGGCGGCGGGCGTCGCTATTGGAGGCGCAGAGACCGGCTTTGACGAGGAGGGCGAGAATGCCCAGGCCGGCGGTGAGGTCGGCGACGCTGATTTCGACGGTCGGGATGTCTTCGCTGGCGCTGGCAGTATCGGCCTCGCGGATGCGGCTGCTGGTTTCGATGCGGCCGTCGGGATCGGCAAAACCGAATTCGCGGGCGGCGGCGAGGAAGGCCTTGATGGCCTCGTCGTGGCCGTGGGCGAGGGCGGTGGCTTCGTAGCCGAGAATTTCCTTGGCGCGGTTGATGGCCGGAGCGCTGAGGCTGCCCAGGCGGCGCACTTCGTCCATCGGCAGAGTGGTAAAGAAGCCCAGGAGTTTGGTGACGTCGGCGTCGTCCACATTGCGCCAGAACTGGTAGTAGTCGAAGACGCTGGTGCGGGCGGGGTCAAGCCACACGGCACCGCCGGCGGTCTTGCCGAATTTGGTCCCGTCGCTTTTGAGCAGGAGTGGGAAAGTGGCCCCGAAGACTTCCTGGCCGAGCAGGCGGCGGGTGAGTTCGACGCCGGCCACGATATTGCCCCATTGATCCTGGCCGCCGAACTGGAATTGGCACTGGCGTTCTTTGCACAGATAGTAGAAATCGTAGGACTGCAGCAGCGGGTAGCTGAATTCCAGGAAGGAGATGCCGGTTTCCAGGCGCATGCGTACGGATTCGGCGCTGAGCATGCGTGGCACGCTGAAGAGACTGCCGATGTCGCGCAGGAAATCGATGAGCCGCAGATCGCGGA
>JAQWBY010000023.1 GCA_028706165.1 Lentisphaeria bacterium
AAACCTCGGCGAATGGTCACGCTAACGGTCACAAATCAACTCCTCACCAAGCATTGCCGGTACACTAAGTGAAGAGCATTGGACCGATCAGACCGATCAGACCGATCAGACCGATCAGACCGATCAGACCGATCAGACCGATCAGCAATCGGATCCGTCCGATCCGTCCGATCCGTCCGATCCGTCCGCGACAATAGACAGAAGATCAGACCGATCAGACCGATCAGACCGATCAGCAATCGGATCCGTCCGATCCGTCCGATCCGTCCGATCCGTCCGCGACAATAGACAGAAGATCAGACCGATCAGACCGATCAGCAATCCGATCCGTCCGATCCGTCCGATCCGTCCGATCCGTCTGCTGCGCTGAAAAAAAGCCCTGCGGCCTGCCAGCATTGTGCATGCAGGTTGTATATTAGCCGAGTTTATCCCTCAGGTACTGCTTGAGCCGCGCCCCGCGGCCGGGAACAACCACGACGAAGTCACTCGCCATTGGAGCCGTTACCATGTGTCGTCGCTACCTGTCCTCCCTTGCTGCCACCGTCTCCGTCATTCTGTGCTTCATCGGCTGTTCCGGCGAAAAGCCCCCGCCACCCGTAAAGATCATCAGCAACACCGCCCAGCTCAATGCGCCACAGTACCGCATTGGCCTGCCCGAAGGCGCGGCAGCCATGACCGCCGGCGAAAAACACTTCCCCTCGGCCGAGTTACTCTACTTCAACTCGCTATCCGACGCCTACACCGCCGTCAGCGCCGGCAAAATCGACGCCTTTATTTTCGACCGTCATAGCCTCGAATACGTCCAGACTACCCGCGATGACCTGGCCGTGCTCGACGAGAAGATCGCCGACGAACACATCGTCATCGGCGCTCCCAACTCCAATCGCAACCTCATGAACGAGGTCAACCGCTTCATCGCCCAATACCGCCAAGACGGCACCTACACGGACATGGTCGACCGCTGGCTCAAGGGCAAAGACATGTCTTTGCCCGATATTGCCGAGCCCACAAATCCGACGCGGACGCTTCGCGTCGGCACCGAAGGCCTCAATGAGCCCATGAATTACTACGGTGACAACGGCCAGCTCACCGGCTTCGACATCGAATTCGTCCGCCGTCTCGCACTCTTCCTCAAAGCCCGCCTGGAAGTCAGCGCCATGACCTTCCCGGCACTGATCCCCGCCGCCGAAAGCGGCAAAATCGACCTGCTGATCGCCAGTCTCAATTACACCCCCGAACGCAGTAAGATCATGCTCTTTTCGGACACCTACGTGGACTCGGAGATCGCCGCCATCGTCCGCAAAGACCGCCTCCCCAAAAAGCGCTCGCCGCTTGACCGCTTCCAAGGCCAGAAGATCGCCTCGCTGGCCGGCACGGTCTTCGATCTGCATATCGACCGGAAAATAGCCGGCGTGCAGCACCAATACTTTCAGGACATGAGCTCAATGATCACCGCCCTGCAGACGGGCAAAGTCGCCGCCGTCGGTGTCGACGAGCCCATTGGCCGCCTGGCGGTATCGCGCTTCCCCGAGTTGTCCCTCGTGCCTGTGCCCATCTGCATTGACGAATACGGTTTCGCCATCGCCAAAGGCAGCCCGCTGACCGTCAAAGCCAGCGGCGTCGTCCGTAAACTCCGCGCCGACGGCACCCTCAAGGCCATGGCCGAATACTGGTTCAACGCCCAGGATACCAACAAGGCCATGCCGAAATTCACTCACCGACCGGATTTCGACGGCTCCGCCGGCGTCCTCAGATTCCACCACGACAACGTCAACGAACCCATGAGCTACGTCGGCCCCGACGGCATCTCCCTCGGCTTCGACGTCGAACTGGCCGCACATATCGCCTACGAACTCAATATGGTCTTCCAGCCCACCCCTTGCGGCTTCGGGTCGCTGCTGGAAAGCCTCATGGCTGGCAAAGCCGACATGGTCGGCGGCGCCATGTCCATCACCCCCGAACGCCAGAAAAACGTGGACTTCATCGAGGGCTACTACACCGGCGGTATTTACCTGCTCGAACGCGCTGACCATGCGGCAGTCAACACCAGCAACAACACCGCCGCCACAGCCTTCGCGGGCAAACAAATCGCCATCATGACTGGCTCATCCTACGATAAAATCCAGAAGGATGAACTGCCCAACGCTATCCCCCAGTACTTCAATGCCGTTGCTGACATGTTCATCGCCCTCGACCAAGGAAAACTCGACGGCATTCTCGTCGACGAGCCCAGCGCCAAAGTCTTTTGCGCCAAAAACTCCAAGCTGGCTATTTGGGATGAACCCATCGTCAGTTGCTCTTACGCCATGGCCCTAAGCCACCAAAAAACCGACCTCTGCAGCGCAATCAATCAGCTCCTCGCCGAACTCCGGCAAAATGGCGGCCTGGACCGATTAAACAGCAAGTGGCTCGGCGCCAATGAAAAAGAAAAGATCGTCGACGACTTTCCCGCCACTGGCCCCAAGGGCACCCTACGCATTGTCATGGACCCGGTCCTGGAGCCTTTCTCCTACATCAAAGACGGCAGGCCCGTCGGCTACGACATGGACATCATCGTCCGCTTGGCCCAAAAACTTGAGATGGGCATTGAGGTCATGACCGTTGATTTCCCCGCACTGATCCCCGCCGTCGTCAGCGGCAAAGCCGACATCGGCATCGGCGGCATCACCGTCACCGATGAACGCAAAAAAAACGTCCTCTTCACCGATTCGTACTACGAAGGCGGCGTGGTCGTTCTCACCACCAACGCGACTATCAACGCCGACAACGACAACGCCGGCTGGCTGACCCGCCGCGCGCAGAAGCTCCGCAAGAGCTTCCGCGGCACCTTCGTGACCGAAAACCGCTGGCAACTGGTGCTGCGCGGCTTGGGCGTGACCGTCGTCATCTCGCTCTGCTCCATTCTCCTCGGCACGCTCATGGGCTTCGCCGTCTGCTGGCTGCGCCGTTCCCCTCGGCCACTGCTGGCCAGCCCCGCCAAACTCTACATCCGCGCCGTCCAGGGCACGCCCATCCTGGTCATCCTGATGATCATCTACTACGTCATCTTCGGCAGCGTCAACGTCAACGCCATTGCCGTTGCCATCTTCGCCTTCGCCGTCAATTTCTCTGCCTACTGCTCCGAGATGTTCCGTACCGGCATTGATGCGGTCGACCGCGGCCAGCTCGAGGCCGCCGACGCCATTGGCTTCAGCCGCTGGCAGAGCTTCCGCCTCATCGTCGTCCCTCAGGCCGCCCGCCATGTCCTGCCAGTCTACCGCGGCGAAGCCATCGCCAACATCAAAATGACCTCCATCGTCGGCTACATCGCCATCCAGGACCTCACCAAGGTCAGCGACATTATCCGCAGCCGAACGTACGAGGCGTTCTTCCCACTTATTGCCACCGCTCTACTCTATTTCCTGCTGGCCTACGCTGTGGCGGCTCTGCTCGCCTTCCTGGAACGCCGACTCCAGCCCCAGGCCCGCCGCCGCGCCCTGACCCAGATGGAGGCACAGTCATGATCAGCATCAAACACCTTGCCAAGTCCTTCGACGGCCTGGCCGTCCTCAGTGACGTCAATGCTGAAATCAATGCCGGCGAAGTCATCTCCGTCATCGGCCCTTCCGGCACCGGTAAAAGCACCTTCCTGCGCTGTCTCAATCTCCTGGAAAGGCCCAGCGCCGGCGACATCCGCATTGACGGCATAGACATCCTTGCACCAGACACCGACGTGCGGCTGCTCCGCCAGAAAATGGGCATGGTCTTCCAGTCCTTCAATCTCTTCTCGCACCTCATGGTCATTGAAAACGTCATCCTCGGCCCCATGCACCTGCTGCACCTGGACCGGAAAACGGCCGTCGCCCGCGGCATGGAGCTGCTCGACAACGTCGGCCTGGCCGCCAAAGCCCACGCGTTCCCCGATGAACTTTCCGGCGGCCAGAAGCAGCGTGTGGCCATCGCCCGCACCCTCGCCATGAAACCCGAGATCGTTCTCTTCGATGAACCAACCTCGGCCCTCGATCCCACCATGGTCAGCGAAGTCCTCGCCGTCATCCGCAAACTCGCCAGCCAGGGCATGACCATGATGATCGTCACCCACGAAATGCGCTTCGCCAAAGATGTCTCAACCCGCATCTTCTACATGGACGACGGCACAATCTACGAAGACGGCAGCCCCGACCAGATCTTCAATCACCCCAAACGGGACAAAACCCGCGCCTTCATCCACAAAATCAGCCTCTTCGAATACCTGGTTCGGCGCGACGACTTCGATATCTACCAGTTCAACGCCGAACTGGAGGCCTTCGCCATCAAACACCTGCTCAGCCAACAAAACATCCTCAATACTCAGCTGGTCTGCGAGGAAATGCTCTGCAATATCCTCCTGCCCCAAAACACCAAGGTGAACCTGAACATCGCCTGCTCCGAAGAAAACGGCCAGGTCGATCTCAGCTTCAACTATCAAAGCGGCGAAGGCAATCCCCTCGCCAATGATGACGACGATACTATGCTCGCCAGAACGATCGTCAGCAATCTCACCCGTGAACAGCATTTCAACCGGGAACACAACCGCGCTACACTCAAAATGACCCTGCGCTAGGCAGTCTCACTCCGGCGGCGCAATTTCCGTCTTTGTATGTCACACAGTCAGCCTGTCAGCCATTACCACATCCTAAACAAGGAACTCGCATGAACATCACCAAGACTCTCAACGACAAGGAGTTGGTTATCGCTCTCGATGGCCGCCTGGACACCACTACCGCCCCCGTCCTCGAAACTGAACTGCAAAGCGCCTGCGAGGGCGTCGAAAGCCTCGTCATCGACCTCAAGGATCTTGTCTATATCTCCTCGGCTGGCCTGCGCGTCATCCTCTCCACCCAAAAACGCATGGCCAAGCAGGGCAGCATGAAAATCGTCCACGTCACCAAAGCCGTCATGGACATCTTTACCATGACCGGCTTCGCCAGCATCATCCGCATCGAAGCATAAGTACCTAAGGAGTCGTTCATTAATTAAGTTTACACTTTTCAACGCAAACGCTCTTTGCCGAAATGCCTTGCCACTGGTCAATATTTCCCTCGCTGCGAAGCGGCAGACGCGCTGAAAGCACGATACAGTCCGGTCCAAGGCACGCCACGCAGAAAGCCTGCGCCGCCCTAGGTATAACGGCGACAAGGTTCGTATTCCTAGGCCCCTTTTTCCTCAGTCGGCGAAGCAGACTGGGGCCAAAGGGGCAATGGAATTCACCATCCTTGCTTGTACTGTCGCACCCTTGCAGGCTGCTTTCGCGAGAGTGGCTGTCTTCAGCGGGCCTGGATACTCGGATAGGCCTTCAGAAAAGAGTGTGGAATACGGGCCTTGCATTTGTCCGCAACATGATTTCCCAGGCAGGTAGCTTCCCTGCGCTACTTCGAGATAGTCGCTTCGCGGCGGTGAAATACCTCGCCAGCGCGCTTGCCAGCGCTGGCGAGGCGCCAACTAGTGGTCAAAAGCATCTGCGGATAGCGCGGCTTACAGACGATGTCTAGCGTGGACCGCGCTGGGTGCCACGTCCGTTTTGGCTACTGCCGCTGTCCCCGTGCCGTCTGCCTGCAGTTGAGCCAGAAAAGCGCGGACAGCCTCTTCGTGTTCGGGTGGAATCGCCATGGTCACGTTATGGGCAGTTGCCGCGGTTTTGCCCAACGACGCGTAGAAATCAATGACAGCGTGGTCAAGAATGAGGTCATCGGGCATGATTGGGCGGTCAACGCGCAGCATTTGCAGCCGTCGGCAGCGTGACAAGGCCGTGTAGAGCTGACCGTGGGCAAAACAGCCGGCGCCGAGGCGCAAATCGACGCAATCCAGGCTCAGTCCCTGCGCCTTATGGATGGTCACGGCGTAAGCGAGTTTCAGTGGAATCTGCACAAAAGCGCCTATTTCGCGCTGGCGGATGCGGCGTTGGCCACCCGCATGATCAGCATCAATGACATATTCGTAGTTCGACCACGTATTGAGGCCGACGGTCACCGTCACGCCTTTATCGAGCTTGACCGTGACCGCCGGGCTGTCAAGCTGGCTGATTGCCGTGATCACGCCGACATCGCCATTGACGTATTCGAACTCGCCGTCAGGCAGATGTTTATTGCACAGCACCATCACCCGCGCGCCGGGTTTGAGGTCCAACAGCGCTTCAGTCGGAAAATCGGACTCGTTGAATCTGCCGGTGACCACGGCCTTGAACAGCGAGCTATTGCCCGCAAGCCGCGCTTTCATGGCGCTGTTGATGGTCGCGGCTTCGCGATTGGTCGTGCAGAGACAAATGGGCGCGCCGGGCAGGCGATTGTTGCCTACGCAGCAACGGTTGAGAATCGCCAACGCACTCTGGGGCTCGTTGGCGCCGTCAACGACGATATCAGGCTCGCTGGGGCGGCCATGGCGAATATTGTTGAGCAGGTCCAAAAACAGCCGGTCGTCTTGCTGACGATGGGCAGTCTGCAAGCAGATAGTGTGGAAATCGGCTTGTTGCCACAGCTGCGTCTGAAAGGCGTAAGCGCCGCCAAGGCAGGCCTGGAGGTAATCGCGTTCCGTCTCATTCTTGATGACCGGCGGCAGCTGGAAGAAATCGCCGACCAGGATCATTTGCTTCCCGCCGAAAGGCCTGAGGCTGTCGTTGCCCTGGGCGACTGAGCGCAGGCGGCTGTCAATGGCGGCAAAGACATCGCTGCGCAACATGGAGACCTCGTCAACGACAATGGTCTTGACGCCGCGCAGCAGCGCCTTGCGCCGGGGGCTGCCGATGCGGCCCAAGTTGTCTGGCGTCAGCAGCCCCGGCTTCAGAAGAAAGAAACTATGCAGGGTGGTGCCATTGATGTTGATGGCCGCGACGCCCGTCGGCGCCAAAAAGACACAGTCCCGCCCGCACTGCTGGCGGAATTCCCGCAGAAGAGTCGATTTACCGGTGCCAGCCTCGCCGGTCAGGAAAATGTTGTGTCCGGCCAGCATCAGGTCGAGGGCGGCTTGCTGTTCATCATTCAGCTGAATCATGGTATCCCCTCCTCCGGGCTTGTTAGGCTACCGGACACAAAGACGTAACGGGCGATATGGTTTCATGCCGTCAGCGCCCGAGGTCTTCCTTCGCCTGGGCCGCTAGCCGGCCATGTCCGCTATGCTAATCCGGTCCCGTTTGTCCTTTATTGGCGGCGGTGTTGTCAATCCTTATTGCCGAGGGCGGCGAGTCGTTCGTCCTGACGTTGAAGGACATTATCGAGCGCGCGACTGGCTTCTTCCCAAGCCCAAGCGGCGTTATCCATTTCGCGTTTGATGTCGGTCAGGCGTTTATTGAGAGCTTCGAAGTCAGTCCCGGGCTCGGCTTTGGCGAGGGTTTCATAAAGACCGTTCTGTTCTTCTTCGAGGGCCGTGATGGTGCCCTCCTGGAGGGCGACGGCCTCCTCCCACTTGCGGCGGTCCTTGCTGAAGTAGGTGCGGATTTGCGCCTCTTCGCGTTTACGGTCGCGACGATTCAGGGGCGGCGCGGCAGCAAGCGCCGGATCGGTACCGGCGCTGGTGGCGCCGCTGTTGAACGCCTTGACCGGCGTGGCGGCCTTGGCCTGCGCGGCCGCGGTCGCGGCAGCCGCCTGCTGTTTTTCGGCGGCGTCTTGTTCAGCGACTTTCTGGCGGTAGTAATCGTAGTTGCCGAAGAAACGGGTGACGGCGCCGGGCGTGAGCGCGAAAATGGTGGTCGCCAGATTGCGCACAAACGTGATGTCGTGGCTGACGAGGCACAGCGTGCCCTGGTAATCGCGCAAAGCGTCTTCGAGGGCCTCGCGGGCGTAGATATCCAAGTGTGTGGTCGGCTCGTCGAGCAGGAGGAAGTTGTTGGGGCGCAGGAGCAACCTGGCCAGCGCCAGCCGCACTTTTTCACCGCCGCTGAGGACCTGCACCTGCTTTTCGATAGTATCGCCAGGGAAGCCAAAGCCGCCGAGCATGCTGCGCAGTTCACCTTCGGTACGATCAGCGGAGACGGCGCGGACCGTCTCGTACACGGTCCGCTGCGGGTCCATGGTTTCTGCATAATCCTGCGACTGATAGCCGATGGTAACATTGTGGCCGACAACCAACTTGCCACTGCTCAGAGGCATCTGGCCAGCGATGAGCCGCAGCAACGTCGTCTTGCCCATGCCATTGAGGCCGACGAAGGCCGCCTTTTCACCGCGGTCCAGGCGCAGATCGACCTTGTCGAGCACCTTGTTCTTGCCATCGTAGGAGTAGCAGGCCTGTTCCAGACGCACGACTTCCTGGCCAGAACGCGGCGGCACGGGCAGGATAATGCGTGGCGGCTTCACCGTAATCTGGGGAATATCCACGTCCTCGAGCTTGTCGAGCATCTTCTGGCGACTCTGCGCCTGCGCGGCCTTGGTAGCCTTGGCCTTGAAACGATCCACGAAGCGCTCGAGCTGTTCCTTGCGGCGGTCGAGGTTGCGTTTCTGGGCAATGAGCTGGTCGTGGCGCGATTCGCGGTCCTGGACATATTGCGCGTAGTTGCCCGGATAGCGGGTCACTCGCCCGCCCATGACTTCCAGCGTCACCGAGGTCAGCGAATTGAGCAGATAGCGGTCGTGGGAAATCAGCAGCAGCGTGCCCGGGTAGTTCTTCAGGTAGTCCCGCAGCCATTCCACGGCCGGGACGTCAAGATAGTTTGTCGGCTCGTCCAGCAACAGCACGTCCGGGCGCGACACTAGGATGCGCGCCAGCTCGGAGCGGATCTTCCAGCCGCCACTGAAGGATGAGAAGGGGTCGTCAAAGCGCGACACTGCGAAGCCCAGGCCAGAAAGCGTCGCCTCGGCGCGGTTACGCAGTTCGTAGCCGCCGAGATGCTCGTACTCGGTCTGGAGATTTCCCAGGCGGTTGAGGATGCGTGTCTGTTCGTCACCGGTCGCCGCAGCCAGCGTGTGTTCCAGACGCGACATTTCGTCGTGCATCACATTCAGCTCGGGCAGGGCATTCTCGGTATAATTGATCAACGACAGGCCAGCCGGGACGTCGTGGATCTGCTGGTGCACGTAGCCCAGGCGCAGGCTGGATGGATAGCTCACCTCGCCCTTGTCCGGCACGATATTGCCTGAAAGCATCTCGAAAAGCGTACTTTTGCCAGCGCCGTTGGGCCCGACCACGCCCACGCGTTCGCCGGGGTGGATGGTGAAGGTCGCTTCTTGAATAACCTGCTGGGTACCGAAGGCCTTGCTTACTTGGGTAAATTGTATCATGTTTGGTCGTGTTCAGTCATAGCATTGACGCGGTAGCCGCGCTGGTAGCGGAGTTCAGTAAACGGTCGCGTTTCCTGGTTGTCGTGCTCGGCCCTTGCCCCTGCCCTAGCCAGTATGAGGACAGCCAGCAGTGCTTGGAAGCCTTGACGTTTCCTGATTGTCGGCGCCTAACCCGCCGACTCGTCCAGGTCCACCAGTAGCGGGACAGTCGGAGCGGATAACGAAAGTGGGCGAAGCGCCTAATATAAGTCTATTTATGCTCAGTGCACCTTGTTTTTTTACCCCCGGACGGCAAATTAACACGGCTTGACGAGGGAAGTTGGCGGGACCACCAGCACTATTGCCTGCACTCGCCCCTTTTTATCCAGCGAAGCGCCCAAGCCCGGGCATTGTCCCCTGCCCTCAGCCATGACTACACCAGCCGGCAACGACAGCCATCACCCCCCAGAAGCATATGCCGTTGCGGGCCTTGACAAAGCAAGGCTGCTAGCCAACGCGGTCATGATCAAGGCTGCGCGCTCCATCGGCGACGCCGATGTCTACCGCACGGAACTGCCCGGTACCACGTCGTTACTGGTCAAGAGCTACCGCCAACGGCCCCTGTTTATTCGCTGGCTCTTCGCCCGTCGCTGCTTGCGCAACGAGTACCACAAGCTCGCATTTCTTCGCGACTTGGGGATCGTACGCGTGCCGCAGCCCATCGCTCTGCCTGACAAGGACACGCTGGTCATGGAATTCCTGACCGATGCCGTGCCCTTGAACACCACTTGGCATACAGACAGGCAACCGCCGCAGGAGTTCTTCAGTAAACTGAACGACATCATCACGGAACTGCATCGCCGGGGTTTTGCCCATGGCGATTTCCGCAGCACCAACGTCATGATCTCCCACGATGGGGAGCCCTGCCTAATCGATTTCGCCACCGCTGTCTGCCGCAACCCAGGTTGCTCCTGCGTGGAGCAGGCCCTCTTCCCCTTCTTCCGGCGGACCGATCTCTTCGCCATGGCGAAAATAATCGCCAAATTCCATCCGGAAATGCTCAGCGCACCACAAACCCAGCGTCTGGGTTCACCACCGTGGTATCTGCGCCTCGGGCGCTTCCTGCGCAAAAATGTCTATCGCCGCTACCTCAAACAGAACTTCGAAGGCTGAGTACGCCACCACGACACGTACCCAGCGCGTAGGGGCTGTTCAATAATTACATTGACAACTATAACCAGGCCCGCTGTAGACGCCCACCTTCGCGAAAGCGGCTTGCAGAGGTGAGACAATGCAAGCATGACAAGTGAGTTCCAATGCCCCTTTGCCCCCAGTCAGCTTCGCCGACTGGGGGCAAAGGGGCCGAGGAACACGAACATTGTCGCCGCCCTGGGCTGGACTGTTTCGCGCTTTCAGCGCGTCTGCTGCTTCGCGGCGAGGAAAATATTGACCGGTGACAAGGCATTTCGGCAAAGTGCGTTTGCGTCGAAAAGTGTACACTTAATTAATGAACGACTCCTTAGTCCAGCCTCTTACTTGCGCAGATACCACTTCTTGATGGCCGGCAGCGGCGCCGGCGGCAGGTCGTCCATCAGGCGTTTGCGAGCAGGTTTCTTGTCCTTATCGCCAGCCTTTTCCGGTTTATGAGCGTCCTTGCCGGCGCTATCAGGGCGTCGTGGGGCGGCGCCATGGGCGGCATGATCAACGTGCCCTTGTGTGGCGTGGTCGCGTTTTTTGGGCGGCCAATAGTCAGCCGGAAGCTTCGGGCGTTGCGCGGGGCGAGCGGCGCCGGCAGGCGCCCTGTCCTCCCGCTGCGGGGCGGCGCCGTGGTCAGCGGCTTGCGGACGCGGTGCCTGCTCGTGAGCCGACGCTGGCCGCATAGCGCCATCACGGCGCCCACCACTGCGTTCGCCGCCAGCGGCGAAGCGTTCAGCATCGCGTGGATGGAACTTGCCCGTACGGTTGTCCGGTCGGCGTGGAGAACCGCCATAACGGCCGCTACGGCCACCGCGTTGTTCGCGAGGCTGAGGCGACAGAATGCGATCCAAACGCTGCCCGGCAATGCCGATGTGCTCCGGGCCGAGATCGCCGCCACCGGCCAGCTGCCGGCTGAGCAGTTTCGCCAGCAAAACCAGTAAATCCTGATTGGTGCTCAGGGTTTGGACCTGGTTGAGAATATCCACATCCAGCTCTTCCTCCAGCAGATCGCGGAAAATCGTCTTGAGGCGACGGGAGGTGACTTCGGTCCGCGTTGGAATCAGGCGGTTTTCCAGCTGCGCGCCGACGTTTTTGCGGATCGCCTCCAGCTGTCGCATCTCCCGGGGAGTAACCAGGGTAATCGCCGTGCCGGCGCGACCGGCGCGGCCAGTCCGCCCGATGCGGTGCACGTAACCACGGGAATCAAAGGGCATATGGAAGTTGAACACGTGCGTGACGTCGTCCACGTCCAAGCCGCGGGCGGCGACATCCGTCGCCACCAGGATGTCAATCTCGCTGCGGCGAAACGCCATCATCACCCGGTTGCGCGCCGCTTGTTCCATGTCGCCATGGAGGCAGTTCACACTGTAGCCGCGACCACCAAGGACGATGTTCAGCGAGTCGGTTTCCTCACGTGTCCGACAGAAGATGATGGCCTTGCGCACATTTTCCGCATCAATCAGACGGATGATGGCATTGACGCGCTCGCTGTCTTCAATCACGCAGAACAGCTGCTCAATGTCATTGTTCGCAGTTTCATTCACCCCCATGGTGATATTGACTGGATTAATCAAGACGGTCTGCGCCAGATTCACCACCGGGCGCGGCATGGTCGCGGAGAACAGCATGGTCTGCCGCGGCCCCGGGAACGCTTCAAAAATCTTCTTGACGTCATCCAAAAAGCCCATGTCGAGCATCTCGTCGGCTTCATCCACCACGACAAACTGGGGATTGACGCCCTGAAAATGCCCCGATTCAAGCAGATCAAGCAGGCGTCCAGGCGTCGCCACCAGCATATTAATGCCCTGCGCCAGCATCTGCTCCTGCCGGGTATAGGATTGACCACCTGTGAAAGCCGCGGTCTTGACGCCCGTATAGCGTCCTAGCCGATACAATTCCGAACTGACCTGAGCAGCCAGCTCGCGGGTCGGCACCAGCACCAGCAGCTGCAGGCCCTTCTGGCCACGGATCTTCTCCATCGCCGGCAAACCAAAAGCCGCCGTTTTGCCCGTGCCCGTCAACGCTTGGCCAATCAAGTCACGACCGGCAAGCAACTCGGGAATGGCCTTCGCCTGAATCGGCGTCGCCACGCTGAAACCCGCTTCGCGAACACCGCGCATCAGCTCGTCACAAAAACCAAAACGCGCAAAACCGTCCTCGGGAACAGCCACATCCGCCACCTCGTCGCCGATGGCAGCGTCTTCGTCCACGATGACTCCGGCCGCGACGGCCTCACCACTTTGCGCAACCACAGTCCCGGCAAACGCAAGCTCAGCATCAGTTTCACTCACAACATCGACAGACGCAGTCGGTTCAGACATCGTCTTCTCTTCTTTTTCGTCAATCGCCACCAGGGCCTCGCTTTCATCCAAAACAACTGCACTCGTTGCAACCTCAACCGCTGACGCGGCCTTCGCTGTCGTCGCCATAGCCGGGTCCTCCGCAAAAGCATCCGGCACGTCAATGATTAGTTCAGCGGGATTCCCCGCCATCTTCACACTATCAGCCATTCTTTCACCAGTCGTTGTCTGCGCCATACGCTCCTCTACTACTTCATTTTCTCGGCGCATCACCCCTCACAGGCAGAACGCCACGGCCACTTTATCCCTTAAAATGTTTTATAATCTACTTGACAAACAAGAAATAACAAGGAAAGAACATGCAAAGAGATGACAGGATATGACAAACAGCATGCGAACCCACACCTTTTTCCCAACCCGCGCACTTGCATGCGGCCAGCATGACGGTATTGTATCGCCGTTTCGCTTCATTGGAACAGAGGGCGGCGGGTGCTGGTGCAAGAAGCAATTGTGGGTGAGAACGCAAGCAGAAGAGGATTTACACCGTGATTTTACCTATTCGCAACGTGGTGACTGTGGTGGCTGCCCTGGTCCTATCCCTGCCGGTTATGGCAGATCGGGTGTACGACCTGGACGACGGTCTGAAGTTGAGTCTTGGCGGCGATGTGCGTCTACGTTGGGAGATCATTGACCGCAATGTTCCGCGGCCAAATGTCCATGATGACGGCCCCGACATTCAGTATTTGCGCGTCCGGCCGCGCGTATGGGGCAGTTTGGAATTGCTTGATCCGCATGTCAAGTTGAATTTGCGTTTGACGAATCGGGTGCATTTCACGTCCAGTCGTCCAGGCGACAATGAAAATGGCGCCGCTCACTGGGAATTTCCGGATGAAGTCGTGCTTGACATGGCCAATATTGAGTTGATTGATATTCTTGGCGACAACAGCTGCTTAAAGATCGGCCGGCAGGATTTGGGCTTTGGTTACGGCATGATTCTTTCCGAGGGCACTCCATTTGACCAGGGGCGCACGGTTTATCACGACGGCATCACCTACCGCTACACGCATGAGAAGCACAAGGTCACGCTATTTTCTTTTTATGATTCATGGAAGGACCACTCGGTCTTCATCAATGATCAGAACCGCCGTCTGGCGATTGGCGACATTTTCACGGCCGGCGCCTATTACACCTACAGCCACGATCCGAAACTGAATCTCGACCTGTACTACATGTACAACGATGTGGACGATGACTATCCGACGCAAGCCATTAACAGCTGGCCGACGGACCGCAACCTGAGTCTGCACACCATCGGCAGCCGCCTGTTCGGCCAAGCCATGCCGCAACTCGGCTACAGCGTGGAAATGGCCAAACAAGGCGGCTATAACAACCTCGGCGAGGATAACCAGGGATTCATGTTCGACGCCCGCATCACTCTCAGCGCCCCCAAGGATACGCCGATGAAACCCGCCATCGGGCTGGAATACATGTTCCTCAGCGGCGACCGCAACGACAGCGGCAAAAACGAAGGCTGGTTCCCCCTCATGAGCGCCGCGCCGCTCTGGGGTGATGACCTCCTGGCAATCCAATACAACGGCTTCTGGAGCAATATGCACATGGCCTCCAGTGAGCTTATCTTCTTCCCCATTGAGGACCTCAAGGTGAAAATTGGCGCCGCCTTCTATCAGGCCGACACCACCAAGTCCACCCTCGCCACCCACGATCCCACCAATGACGGCGACAACATCGGCATGAGGCTTTTCGCCTTTGCCTACTACACGGTAAATAAACACCTCAGCTTCGCCACTGAAATCGCTCATTTCGATCCCGGCGACTACCACCACAATGGCCATAAGAGCCTCTGGGCGCGCTTCCAGACCGTCCTGACCTTCTAAACGGCGCATACACATCCGCCAGTAAAAGAGCGCCGTAATCGGTCACCCTTTGAGAATGACGGCCAAACATGCCGCCGATGTCAATCCCAGGTAAGCAAGTGAGTTCCATTGCCCCTTTTGCCCCAGTCAGCTTCGCCGACTGCGGCAAAAGGGGCCGAGGAACACGAACATGGTCGCCATTGTCCCCAGAGCGGCGCACGCTTTCAGCGCTTCTGCCGCCTCGCGGCCAGGGAAACGGGCACGTTTGACTCAGCCAGAAGCTCTTTGGCTCAATTATCAATGGGTGACCAATTACGGTACGACCTGCTTTTTTCCTTCTACGTGGTTGCGTAGGAGAGGAAAAACAATATAGTATGGGGCTTTTTCGCGTTGCAACGCCTGCATTGGTCAGGCAAGCACCCGTTCCCGGGCCGTGGCGCGAACACTCAACGGCATGACGTTTCGAATCCAGCTGGGGAACAGCCCGTATAGGCGGCGGCTGGTGGGTAAAGCGTCAGGTAACACAAGAAAGGATCTGGTTCCGTGGCAAACATTAACATCACTGATCTGTTGGAAGCCGGCGTGCATTTCGGTCACAAAACCAAGCGCTGGAATCCCAAGATGAAGCCGTACATCTACGGTACTCGCAATGGCATCACCATTTTTGACCTGACCATCACCATGAAGCAACTGTCAGCGGCTTGCGATTACCTACACGACATCGCTGCCCAGGGCGGCCAGATCCTTTTCGTGGGTGCCAAACGCCAGGCGCAGGAATGCGTCCGTGAAATCGCTGAAAACCTCAACATGCCCTTTATGTGTGACCGCTGGCTGGGTGGCACCCTCACCAACCAGAAAGTCGTTCTCAGCCGCGTCAGCTATATGAAAAAACTGCAAACACAGGATGCCGACGGCAGCCTGGACAACCTGCCCAAGAAGGAAGTCGCCGGCCTGCGCCGCGAACTGGGCAAGCTGCAGACCACCCTTGGCGGCATCGCCAACATGAAGGGCCTGCCCAACGCCATCGTCGTCATTGACGTCGACCGCGAGCACATTGCCGTTCAGGAAGCCGCCAAACTCGGCATTCCCGTCGTCGCCCTCGTCGACTCCAGCTGCAATCCCGACCAAGTCGAATACGTCATCCCCGGCAACGACGACGCGCTGCGCTCCATCAAGGTCATTATGGACGCCATTGCCACCGCCGTCGCCGATGGTCTCAGCGTCAGCAACAAAAAACGCGAGAACAAGGCCGCCAAAGAGGCCGCACCGGTCGCCAAAGAAGGCGATGATGACGAGGATAGCGCCGACAAGGCCTGAGGCGGAACCCCATACCGCCCTGCCCGTGCCGCACAATGAGCCGCACGGGCCGTCCACGATCTACAGCATAGTATATGAAGGAGTTTTCCGATGGCCAACATTACCGCATCACAAGTCAATGAACTGCGCCAAAAAACCGGCGTTGGCATGATGGATTGCAAAAAAGCCCTTGTCGCCTGCGACGGCGACATGGAAGCCGCTATCGAGCACCTGCGCAAGACCGGCATGGCAAAAGCCGAAAAGAAAGCCGGCCGCAGCGCCACCCAGGGCGTCTTCGTGTCGTTGATCAAAGGCAACGTCGGCACCATAATTGAGCTCCTCTGCGAAACCGACTTCGTCGCCAAAACCGATGCCTTTAAGGCTTTCGGCGCCGGCGTCGCCGAGAAGGTCATCAATGAGTTCGACGACAACGGCGATATTTCCGAGAAGCTGGCCACCACCATGCAGAACGAACTCAAGGAACTCATCGCTAAGATTGGCGAGAATATGCATCTGCGCCGCGCGGTCCGCTGGGTCAGCAACGGCAAAATCGGCAGTTATCTGCACACCGGCGTTGCCTACGGCGTGATGGTTGATGTCGAAGGCGAATGCGACGACGAATTGCTCGCCAACATCTGCATGCACGTCACGGCCTTCTCGCCCCGCTATATCGTCCCGGCGGATATCCCCGCCGACATCGTCGCCAAAGAACGCGAGATTGCTGCCGCCCAGTTGGCCGGCAAGCCCGCCAACATGATTGAGAACATCGTCAACGGCAAGATCAACAAGTGGTACAGCGAAGTCTGCCTGACCAAGCAACCCTGGATCAACGACCAGAAGACCTCCCTCGAGAAGGTCGCGCCGAAACTCACCGTGAAGCGCATGGTTCGTTGGCAGGTCGGCGAGGAAATCTGACCACGCTGTCATTACCGGCAACAGCCACAGCCGGTCTGACAACTGGCTGACACATGCCTCTCAGGGCAATTGCACGAGCATTGACAGCTCAGCAATTGCCCTTATTTTTGCCCGCATCAGGCCAAGACCGCCCGCAAGGACGTATGCGGCCGATAGTATAGTTAATGTTTTCGTGCGGCCGTCCGCCCGCCTCAGCGCAACGCATCACAGCATGGAGAGAGACAATGACATCCCAACCGCACTTCCGGCGCATTCTGCTCAAACTCAGTGGCGAAATGCTCAAGGGCCCATCCGGTTTCGGTATTGACAGCACTGCCACCATGGCCGCCGCCAGCCGCATCAAGGAGGCCGTCGCCACCGGCAGCCAGGTCGCCATCATCATCGGCGCCGGCAATCTCTTCCGCGGCCAGGCCGGCAGTCGCCAGGGCATGGACCGTTCCTGCGCCGACAACATCGGCATGCTCGCCACCTGCATGAACGCCATGGCCATGCGCGACGCCCTTGAGGGCATCGGCGTCCGCGCCGAAGTGCAATCCGCCATGGCCATCACCGGCGTGCTTGATCCCTTCGACCAGCGCCGGGCGGACCAGCTGCTCAACGCCGGCGTCGTCGTCCTCTTCGCCGCCGGCACCGGCCATCCCTACTTCACCACCGACACCTGCGCCGCCCTGCGCGCCTGCGAAATCCACGCCGATGCCGTATTCAAGGGCACAAAAGTCAACGGCGTCTATTCCGCCGACCCCATGAAAGACCCCACGGCCACCCGCTACGAACGCGTCAGCTTCCAAACCGTACTGGCCAAACGCCTGCAGGTCATGGACGCCACCGCCTTTTCACTCTGCCAGGACAACCGCCTGCCAATTGTTATCTTTAAATTTGGCGAAGAAGGCGTTTTGAACGATATTATGCACGGCAATTTCAGCGCCGCCACACTCGTCAGCGTAGACGACTGAGTCTCGCCCCGAGTTGTCATTGATCAACCACCAACCTGGAGGACATCCCCTATGGCTAAAAGCAAACCGGCCAGCAACGCCACCCCGGCCATCACCAACATTGTCGAAGACACCAAGGCCACCATGCAGCAGGCGTTAGACATCATGCAGAAGGCCTTCGGCACCGTGCGCACAGGCAAAGCCTCACCGGCTCTGGCCGAGGGCATCATCGTCGAGTACTATGGCACCCAGACCCGCTTGAAAGACATCGCCAGCATCACGGCGCCGGAGCCGCGCATGCTGGTCATTCAGCCGTGGGATCAGGGCGCAGTCAAGAGCATTGAAAAGGCCATTCAGGGCTCCGAACTCGGCATCAGCCCCGTCAGCGACGGCCGCATTATTCGCCTGCCAATACCCGAACTGAGCGAAGAACGCCGCAAGGACATGACCAAGCTGGTCAAAAAACGCGCAGAAGAATGCCGCATCGAAATCCGCAATGCCCGCCGCGATGCCAACGAAGCCATCAAAAAAGCCCAGAAGGCCTCTGAAATCACCGAAGACGATCAGAAAGCCATGACTGATGACGTCCAGAAACTCACCGACAAAATGATTGAGCAAGTCAACAAGCTGCTCGAAGTCAAGGAAGCCGAACTCATGGCCGTCTGATTGACCCCTGTCCCACTCCCACAGCGCCAGCGCCAAGCTCAACCTCACTTGGCGATATGGCGGCTGTGATACCACGAAGAGCCACCGGCACGCAACTGCGCCACCGGTGGTTCTTCGTATGTGGATATCGTCATGTGGCGCAACACCGACTGCGCAGTGTTCAGCGCAGGAGTTCGCGGCGGTAATAGCGCAGTTCGTCGATAGACTCGCGGATGTCGTCCAACGCCCGGTGTTTTTCCTGCTTGGTAAAGCCGCCCATGATCTGCGGCGCCCAGCGCTCAGCGAGTATCTTGAGGGTGCTGACATCGAGATTGCGGTAGTGGAAGAAGGCCTCAAGCGTCGGCATATACTGATAGAGAAAACGCCGGTCCTGGCCAATGCTGTTGCCGCAGATGGGGCTCTTACCGGCAGGAACGTACTGGCTGACAAAAGCCAGGGTCTCCGCCTCGGCCTCGGCTTCGCTGACGCCGTCTCGTCGCACCCGTTCGAGCAGCCCCGACTGGCTGTGGTGGGTCTGATTCCACTCGTCCATCGCCGCCAGCACCTCTTCCGGCTGGCGCACGGCCAGGACGGGGCCCGCGGCGACGACGTTCAGGTCGTTATCCGTGATCAGTGTGGCGATCTCAATGATGCGATCGCGCTCGGGGCGCAACCCCGTCATCTCCAGGTCAATCCAAATCAAGTTCTTTTCATCAAGCATTGACTCTCACTCCCTACTCACTGCGACACACAAACAAACGCGCCGGCCCGGGGTGGCGCCGGCGCAGTGATCACCATTGTTGGCGGTTTATTCCAGACGGATAGTCGCGGCCTCCTCCAAGCGCCAAGTCTGGGCGCCGGTGCCAGCCCACTGCAACCACTGGCGCTGCTCGCGCCGGAACACGCCGATATTGAAGCGTATTTCGGTGCCGGCGGCGGTCGGAATGGCTACAGCTGCCAGCGGCACCGCCCATTCCCCGGTCCAGCCCTGGTCATTCACCGCCGCGCGGAAAGACACCGCCACGCCAAGCTTCGCAGCAGCAGCTTCCGGTGCACCCGCTTCAGTGGAACTCTCGCAGCCGCCATCAGGGAAGCCGTGGAGAATGAAGGTCGGGTGCTGGGCGTTGTTGTCAGCATCCGCAAAACAGAGTTCGACGCCGTCCGTTTTGGTCCATTGACTCGGGCCGTCAAGCAGCGGCGCCTTGCTCAGGGGGACGTCAATCTTCACGCGCAGGACGCCGTCATGATGCGCCAACCAGGCCCGCGCAGGCTCGCCATTGGCCTTGCTGCGGTCCTGGTTTTCCTGGACCAGCTCGGCATCCGCCGGGAAGCCTCCGGCAAGCTTTTTGACCAGCAGCGGCGCCGTGCGCCGGGGCAACGGCGGGCGCTTGGGCGGTGTCGCCGCGGCGGGCACCAGCCCCGGCCGGCGTGGCTCCATGCCCTTGACGATGCCCGCGAAGCTCACGTCGTCCACAAAAGCCTTGCCAGCGCCGCTCTTGGTGATGGCAAGGCGATGCGCGCCAGGAGCGTCCGAGCTGCGATAGCGCAGGAACAGCTGCCGCCACACGCCATCAGCGCGGGCCTCGTCAGCCTGGGCAATGAGCTTGCCATCTTCGTAGAGGGCGATGTTCAGCTTGGCGCCGTCAACGAGTTTGAGCCAAGTGATGTATTCGTAGTCCTGATTGGGCCGCAGCGCCGGTAGCGCCTGTTCGACACCGCTGGGCTCGTCGCCGGCAAGCTCCATGCCGGCGCCAACGATGGTGTCGCGAGTCGTGTAGCTTTCGGTAATACCTCCCGGCCCCCAGATAATCTTGGCGGTCTTGGCGCCCGTCGGCTCCCATGGGCCGAGCTTGCCGTGGTAACGGCTCCACTGGAACGAGCCGTGCGCGACCAGATTGCGCAGGGGCGTGTCCGCCAGGCGGTATTCTGGCTTCGGTGGCTTCGCAAAGTCGTGGCCGGCGCGCCAGGTATCGCCCGGCTCATAGGCCCCGACGCCGGGCTTGTCGCCCGTGATCCCCGGCACCACGAGCCCCGCGCCCTGTCCGGCATGGAAACCCATGAAGGTGTCAATGCCCAGCTGCTCTTTGGGAATGTCATAGCGGTTGGCAACGAAGATCGCGTTGTGGTGATCGGCTATCTTGCCAACCACGGCGTTGTTGATGTACGAGCAGTGGTACAGCCAGTCGCTGGACCAGCGGCCCCAATTGCCGGCCTTGCCCAGCATGCTGTTGTTGATCACGTGGTTGTTCTGCCCCGGTCGATTCAAGCGGATGTCGCAGCCATTGATATTCCACACGACATTGCGGTACACAAAATAGTTGCTGGTGAAGTTATCCAGGTAGATGCCCATGCGCGTGCCGTGGGCGGCATTGTCGTGGCACCAGTTGTAGCGGAATTCTGTGCCACCGCCGTCCGATGCGCAGACGTAGGTCGCACCGAGATCGTGGCAGATCCGCCCCATGCGTGAAATGTCATTGTACTGGATGATATGGGCCTGGCCGCCGGGCAGCATGCAGTCCCGACCGGTGTCATGCAGACTGCAATGGCTCACCAGGTGCTCCTGGCCGCTGAGGCGAATGGGCGTGTCGTAGCTACCCGTGTAGTCAGTATGATGGATCCAGCAGTTGATGACGCTGTTGCGCGTGCCCGACACCGACACGCCATCGCCAGCGCAATACGCTATTTCGCTGTCCCGCAGGATATTGCGCGAGCCGCTGAGTTGGCTGCCCACTTTCACCCCCAGACCGTAGCTGGTGTCGCCGCCGCGCAGATTGCCCTGATGCAGCACCCGGAGCCCCTTGAGCACGCAATCTTCGCTGCCCAGGACATTGACGGTCGCCGCCAGGACCTCAATGCCGCTGATCTGGACGTGCCGGCACTTTTCCAGGGTCAAAGCACTGCGGCGACGCTGGAACTCAATGGCCAGCGCATTGGCATCGGCACCAGCAGGCACCTGCAGGTACAGCGCTTTCTCCCCGTCGTCGTAGAACCACTCGCCGGGCGCGTCAATCTCGCCTTTACCGCCTTTGAGGTAGAAATAACCGCCCTGCGGGCGCGTCAGGCCCATGAAGCGCCAACCGCCCCGGGTGGTCTTGCCGGCATTGGGAAAGGACAGCGTCTTCGTGGCCGCGTCGTAGTTTTCGACGACGACGCTCCACGATGTCCACTTGGCTCCGCCCATCACCCAGAGCACCGCGCCCTGCCAGTAACCGTCGGGGCGATCAGGGAGCTCGGGACAGACCAAGGCGTCTTCCTGCTTGCAGGCCTGGAAGGTCTGGCCTTCCCAATCCAGCAAGTCGTCATTGCTCTTGTTGGGCCAACGTGCTTCCACACCGGGCTGGCCATTTAGCATCAGTTGATTAACATCGCCCAATGACCAGTCACAGCGCGCTTTCCAAATATCGCCCTGTACGCGCTGCCAGCCCGTCACCGCATCGCAACCGCTAAAGACCGGCGTCTCGCCCGGCCAGGCCGCAAAGCTCAATGGCTTCTCAGCCGTGCCGGCGACATCCTTGAGCGCCACGGCCTCGCGGTAGGTCCCGCCACGAATCAGACAGCGGTCACCCGGCTGCATCACCGTGGCCGCATGGCTAAGCGTGCGCCACGGCGCAGTGACACTGCCCACCGCTGCATCGTCCCCAATAGGCGACACCACGTATTCAGCCGCGCCGGCGATCGTCGCCAACGCCACGGCACTACAAAGACTCAGCAGACTACGGGTCGTCGGTATCATCTCGTCTTCTCCTCGTCTGAATGGGTGATTGGATGTCGCCGGGATATGCCGCGCCGCTGGCGGCCGGCACGTCAGCTGCCGCTACCGCCGCCATGCTGCCGCGTGCATCAGCATGCGGCGTTGGGCAGGAATGCGCCCATGCCAAGCAGGCGCCGCTGCAGTTCGGCGACCGCGAAGCCGCGCGTGGTCGTCTGCTGTTCAATGGCGATGGCCGCGGCCATGCCAGCTGCCTGGCCAGTGATGTAACAGCCCGGCATCACCCGGATGGA
>JAQWBY010000024.1:0-11384 GCA_028706165.1 Lentisphaeria bacterium
AGTTTTTCTACAGGGCTCAGTGGCGGCCGGCTTTGTGGCGGCGTGGCATGTGCTTGTGCTATTTGAAGACGATGCCGTCGGCGAAGTCTTTGATGATAACCGCCGGCGAGTCGCGGAGGATTTTTTGTCCGAAGTAGCTGACGTTATCGAAGCTGACATTGCTGACGCGGTGGTCGGCGTCGAAGCCCTGGAAGAAGAGTTCACCGCGGAAAGCGCCGGGGGTGCCCGTGACGGTGATGTTCTTAAAGCTGCAGTCGTTGATGGAGCCGTAGGTTTCGTATTTCTTGCCATTGCAGCTGGTGAGCATGAGCTTGGCCATAACCATGACCATGTCGTCACCATTGCAGTGGATGCGGATGTCCTCGAAATGGTAGTTCTGCAAAGCCAGGCCGCCGGATGGCTGCAGCCAGAAGATCGCGTGCGCCCAGAATTCGGCGGGGCCGCTGTATCGTTGGCTGTAGTGCACGATGTCGATATCGCGGGCGGTGAAATTGCGCATGGCCTTGGTGGCGCATTCAAAGCCGATGCGGAAGGGGTTGGCGACGTCACACCAGAAGACGCAGTCTTCGACGAGGATGTTCTCGCATTCCTGACGCTCGGCATAGCCGATGCCCTTGATGGCGATGAGGTCGTCCTGCGCACGCAGGAAGCAGTTGCGAACGACGGCGTTGCGGGTGTTGCACAGGTCGATGGCGTCGTCGTTGATCATATTTGCGGCGCAGATTTTGACATTGTCAATGAGCACGCCGTCGCTGCCGCAGGTGACCAACGTCCAGCTCCAGGGATTGCGGATGATGATGTCGCGGATGGTGATGTTCTTGCCGCCGTAGATATCGACGGGGTAGCGGTTGGGGCCTTTGAAGCGCTCGTAGGCATCGCCGGCGAGGATGCCGCGGCCGCGGATGGTAATGTTGTCGCCCTCGGCGCGGATGCCGCCGCTGACGACGGCGCCACCGGCAATGTAGAGGGTCTGGTTGTCCTTGAGGGTGATTTTGCCGGCCTGGTGAAAGCCCGGTCCGAAGAAGACGACGTTGGGGTCATTTGGGTTGGGGATGTCTTTTTCGCGCGGGTTGACGAAGAGCATGAGGGGCATGACACGGCCATCGCGTTTGATGACCAAGTGACCGGGGCGGTCCACCGTGAAGGCCCACTCGTTGTCGCTGCGCTGCTCGGGGACGATGCCGCGGCTGAGGGGGTGGATTTCGGTCTTGGCCAGCGTGGACGGCGAGTTGACGACGACCTCGGCCTTGCCATCGAGATCGAAACTGGCGAAGTAGTATTCGTCGCCCCAGCCTTTGCATTTTGCAGTGTACACTGCCAGCGGCAGGCCATTGACGGTGACGCGGTACTGGCTGGTCGCGGCTTCCTCCGGCGGTGCCGGATAGGAGGCGACCACGTTGTGACTGACGCTCTGGCAGCCGGCAGCCGCCAGCAGCAGGGGCAGGGTAATGGACATGACGGCAGAACGATTCATGGCGAAAACTCCGTAGTGGGGGTGGGGCGAAAGGGGACTTTGCTGAAGTTACGATAACGGGTGGTCAAGATGGTGCCAATTCCGGTAAAATCAAGCTCAATTGCCGCCGGGACGGCGGCGCTCCCAGGATGAATGCCGCCGGGACGGCGGCGCTCCCAGGATGAATGCCGCCGGGACGGCGGCGCTCCCAGGATGAATGCCGCCGGGACGGCGGCGCTCAATGAGATTAAGGGAATGCCACTGTGCGTCCTACGTGGCCTAACGTAAAACTAACAATGCGGTAACGGAAATAGTAAGGATTGTAAACGATAGTATAACAAAGGCACGAACAAGAGAAAAAGGCGCATTGGGCGCTTGGACGAGAGAAGACAAGTAAAGCAAAGGACTGGCGATGCCACAACACGACACGACGAGTTACTACACGCTGATTATCACCATATTGGCCGGGTTGTCATTGTTTCTCTACGGCATGAAGATGATGAGCGAGGGCTTGCAGCTGGCTGCCGGGGACCGCATGAAGTCCATTCTCAAATTTTTTGGCAGCAACCGGGTGATTGGGATGTTTTCGGGTGCGTTGGTGACGGCGTTGGTGCAGTCGTCGAGTGTGAGCACGGTGATGGTGATTGGTTTTGTGAACGCGGGCTTATTGAGTCTGATGCAGTCGATGGGGATTATTTTTGGCGCGAACATCGGCACGACGATCACGGCGCAGATGGTGTCATTCAAGATTGACGGGGTGATTTTTCCGGCGATCATTTTGGGCACGGTGATGATTTTTGTGTCGTACCGTGGCTTGCGAGCCTGGGGCGACACGGTCTTTGGTTTTGGCGTGTTGTTTTTTGGCATGACGATGATGAGCACGACCTTGAAGAGCCTGAGTGCGAATCCGGATTTTCTGAATTTTTTCAGCACTTTTGATTGTGCGCCGGTGGCGGGTCATTTGCCGGTGTGGCGGGTGGTAGGCGCGTTGACGGTGGGTCTTTTGGTAACGATGGCGATTCAGAGCAGTTCGGCGACGACGGGTCTGGTGGTGGCTTTGGGTGGCAGCGGCCTAATCAATTTGTACACGGCGGTGTTGCTGATTCTTGGTTCGAACATTGGCACGACGATTACGGCGCAGCTGGCGAGTTTTGCGGCCAATCGGGTGGCGAAACAGGCGGCGATGGCGCACACGCTGTTTAACGTCATCGGCGTGTCGGTAGTGATGGCGTCATTCTGGCTGGTCACGGATGGCCGGGGCACGCCATGGTTTTTCAAAGTCATTGACATGTTTACCGAGGGCGGTTCGACGGAGCATTTGCCGCGGCAGATTGCCAATGCGCACACGCTGTTCAATGTCATCGCGGCGGTGTTGCTGACGCCGTTCATACCGCAGCTGGCGCATCTTTGCGAGAAGATCATTCCGATTGGCAGCGGGAAAGTGGAGTTTGTGTTTTTGGAGCCGCATTTGCTGGAGGCGCCGGTGCTGGCTTTGCGTCAGAGCATGGTCGCGTTGCAGATGATGCTGCGCGAGTCGTGGGGCATGGTGGTGGATGTCGCCAACAACCAATTCATACCGGGGCGCTATGACGAAGCGGTGAAGGCGGATTTGCTGGTGCGTGAGGAGAAGACCGACCGTTCGCAGCTGGAAATCACCAACTACCTCACCCGGCTGATGCAGGACGATCTGGCGCCGCGCTATGCGGCGATGATACCCAAGCTGATGCACTGCACCAATGACGCCGAGCGCATTGGCGACCATACGTTGAACATTCACGAGTTGGCCCGGCGCATTCACGACTGCGACCGCAATTTCAGTGACACCGCCGTCAGTGAATACAAGCAGATGATGGCCGCGTTGACGCTGATGGCCGAGAAGACCATCGCGCTCGTGGGTAAATTTGAGCCGGAGCTGCTGGGGGAGATCATCGAGCTCAATGAGAAGACTGCGCTGCTGGCGCACGAATATGAGGAAAATCACATTTCGCGCTTGCGGCAGCAGCTGTGTTCGCCGGATGTGGGGGTGATATTCATTGAGGCGCTGGCGGTATTGGTGAAGGTGTCGGACCGCCTGGTAAACATAGCTGAACGCGCGGACGCCATCGGCCGGGAAGGCCTGGTTGCCTGACGGTGGTGCTGCGTGGGGCTGACGCCGGCGTTGCCTTGCGTTGCAGAGGTGATCTCTTACAGGACGTGCATCACATTCTATTCATAAAAGAACCATTCTTTGCTGTGCGCCGATAGCTTTGCGGGCTAAAGTACCCCACGCCAATTTCGTCAGTGGTGGCGAAACTGAGGCGTGGGTGAATGGTACAAGCTTGTGAGGATTCTGTGATGCGTTTGTCAAAGAAGATGCTCGGGGCAGCCTTGCTGCTGGTTGTCGGAACCATGGTGTTGCAGGCCGGGCCGATTCGGTCGCTGGATCTGAGTTCCGTGGTGAATCGGGCATTTATGGACCAGGTTGCCGACGATCAGCAGGGCGGCTGGACGGACCAGGGCAGCAATGACCTGCGGGTGTTGCCTGCCGGTAAAGAGAGCTACGGCCGCGTGCCGTTTGAGATTCTCCCTGATCAGCAGGGTGCTGCGAAGGCCTGCGTAGTCCTGGGTAGCAAGAAAAAGCCCTTTCTGGAAAATGAGGCGCGGCTGGAGCTGGCCAAGCCGGAAAAAGAGCCGGCGCTGTACCTGTTTCACGCCTGCGCTTTCAATGACACCAAGAACGACATAGCAGGGCGTTTGACGGCCGAATTTAGCGATGGCAGCGCTCAGGAATGGCGTGTGCGTATTGGTCGCGATGTGCAGCCGTGGACCTGCGCCAGCAACGCCAGCAATGCCCAGCGCTGCTGGACGGAATACAACAACAACACGCAGGTGTCGCTGTTCGTGTCCAAATTCTCCTTGGGCGGCAAGGAGCTTAAGGCGCTGCGTTTCAAGGGCGAAGAGGCCGTGTGGATGATCGCCGCCGCCAGCATTGGCGACGACCTGCGGGTGATGCCGCTGCGGCGGGACTTCCAGATGAAGAACGACTATACCGCGCCTGCGGCGTTTGACGCACAGACACTGGCGGCCTTGCCGACGGACGGCACGCCGAAGAATGTGGTGCTGATTATTGGCGATGGCATGGGCCTGGGCAGTCTGACGCTGGCGTCGTTGCATGCCCACGGCGCGCCCTACAAGCTGGCGATGGAGTCCTTGCCGGTGTCGGGTTTGTGCACGACGCATTCAGGCAATGCCGACGTCACCGATTCGGCGGCCAGCGGCACGGCGCTTTCCAGCGGCTACAAGACCTACAACGGCGCCATTGGCGTGACCATGAACAAAGAGGCGATGCGGACCATCGCCGAGGAAGCGCGGGACACTGGCCGGGCGGTTGGCGTGATGACGACGGACAGCCTGACGGGCGCCACGCCGTCGGCCTTTGTCGCTCATGTGCCCAGCCGGTCCATGGCGGTGGAAATCGCCGACTGGTATGTGCGCAGTGATTTTGACCTCATGATTGGTTCCAGCAACAGCAAGCCATTCTTGCCGGCGGATGCCGGTGGCATGCGCAAGGACGGTCGCAATATCTTGCAGGAGCTGACGACGGCGGGTTACCAGGAGGTCAAGGATCCGTCGGCGCTGGCGGCGGTCAAGGGCGCGCCGGTGTTTGGCTTTGTCGGTTGGCCGACGGAGAAGAATCTCGGTGAAATGACGGCGGCGGCGCTGCCGTATCTGGCGTCGCGCAGCGACAAGGGTTTTTTCATCATGATCGAGTGTTCCTGGCCTGATGGCGGCGGGCACGGCAACAACCCGGACGTTAGCGTCAAGGGCGTGTTGAGCACGGACTATGTCGTCCGGGCGGCGGTGGAGTACGCGTTAGCGAGCAAGGACACTCTGGTCATTGTCACTGCCGATCACGAGACCGGCCTGATTCACGCCGCGGCCAATCGCGAGAATCCGCGGCGGCCGCATGTGCTGTATCAGACCACGGGCCACAGCCAGTCGCCGGTGCCGGTGTTCGCGTTTGGACCGGGTGCGGAGCATTTCCATGGCATGATGGACAACACGGACATCCCGAAGGTCTTTGCGCGCTTCTGGCAGCTGCCCCTGCGCCAGGCCGTCGCCGAATAAAGTCGTGGCGTCGATGTGGCGAACGGCGGTGGCACGGCTGAGCGGCACACAATGAACAACAGAGGTCTTGCAGAGCATGTCGTCAGCAGAGACAGCGTCTCCCGGATATGATGGCCCGGCTGAGCAACGCCGGGCGACGCTGGCGCGGCCGGTGGTTGTGCACATTCCGCGTCGCTTCACCAAGACGGAGTGGGGCGGCACCGAGACAGTCATTTATCATCTTGTGGACGAGCTCAACAAGATCGGCCATGACAGCGTCATCTACACGTCGGACCTGCTGGCTAAGGCCGGCGCCGACGATGTCAATGGCGTGCGGGTGAGGCGTTTTCGGGGCTTTTACCCGCGCTGGGGTCTGTCGCGTGCGGCAAAAACGCAGCTGGACTATCGCGGCGGGAACTACTTCTCGCTGTCGTTGTTTTTTGCGCTTCTGTTTACGCGGCACTTGCAAGCGATTCATCTGCACACGGGCGGTTTCATGGGGGCGATGGGGCGGCTGGTGGCGAAGGTCCGGCGGGTGCCGTATGTCATCAGCATCCACGGCGGCAGCCTGGCCTTGCCGCCGGAGCAGATGCAGAAGCTGCTGGCGCCATTGGCGGGCAGCCGCAACTGGGGGAAGATCCTTGAGCTGGTGTTTCCCATCCGGAATGTCTATCGCGATGCCGCAGCGATCCTCTGCCTTTCCGAGCAGGAACGGCAGTTTAATGCGGAGAAGTACCCGCGCAGCCAGGTGTTGAGTTTTCCCAATGGTGTGGACAGCGAGCGTTTCGCCGCCGGTGACGGCGCGGCGTTCCGGGCCAAGTACGGCATAGCCGCTGAGGCGCCGATGCTGTTATGCGTCGGTAGTTTTCATGAACAGAAGAATCAGCTGGCGTTGCTGGAGGCATATCGGCTGCTGCATGGCGGGAGTCTGTCTGCTGCACGGCTGGTGTTGATTGGCGTGTGTTATGACGAGAGCTACCTGCAAATGCTCCGGGAGCGGACGCATGCGTACGAGTTGGATCAGTCGGTCGTGTTCATTCGGGATTTGCCCTACGACTCGCCGGATTTGACCAACGCCTTTGCCGCTGCGGACCTCTTTGTGCTTCCCAGTGTCTACGAGCCCTTCGGGATAGTCGTCCTTGAGGCGTGGTCGGCGCATACGCCCGTGGTCAGCGGCAGGCTTGGCGGCATGGCCGATTACGGCCGCGATGGCGAAAATCTTCTTTTTGCGGATGTCCAGTCACCTGAAGACATTGCGCAAAAAGCCGCTGCGGTACTGGCAGACCCGACGTTGGCCGCGCTGCTTGCCGCTGGCGGGCAGGAGACTGCCCGAGAGTATTCATGGGCGGCGATAGTGCGCCGCGTGACGCCGTTGTATAACCGGGGTGGTGCCGAAGGCGGTCAGACTGTCGGGTGATGCCCTCGTGTCGCTAGATGCATGGTGTGTGAAGGAGCAAGACTAAAATGAAGGTTATTTCCGGGGCGACGATTTGCGATGGTTCGGGTGGGCCGCTGCGGCAGGGCGATGTGGTGATTGACGGCGAGAAGATCGCGGCTATCGCCACGCCGGGGCAATGTGTGACGGCAGATGCGGAGGTCATCAATGGCGCCGGCCTGATGCTGGCACCGGGCTTCATTGACGCGCATGCACATTCGGAGGCGAGGATGCTGCAGCATCCGGCAAACCGCACCAAGCTCTTGCAGGGCGTGACCACGGAAGTCAATGGCAACTGCGGGTCATCGCCCAGCTGCGTTCCTCATGCCAGCGGCACGTATTGCTGGCAGTCGTTGGCGGACTACGCGGCGCTGCTGAACTCCTTGCAGCCAGGGGTGAACAGCGTCGTGCTCTGCGGGCATAACAGCGTGCGCGAGGCAGTTATGGGCAACGACCAACGCACGCCAACGGCGGCAGAAATGGCCAGCATGAAGGCGCTGCTGGCGGCGGCCCTCGCCGATGGCGCGGCGGGGTTCTCTACGGGCCTGACTTACTTCCCGGGCAAATTTTCCTCTCTGGCGGAGTTGATTGAGTTGACGAGTCTGCTCAAGGGCACTGGCAAAGTCTATGCGACGCACATGCGGAGCGAGGGCGATGAGATTGAGGCGGCATTGGCAGAGGCGCTAGCGATTGCCTCGGCCGCGTCGTGCCGCCTTCAGGTCAGTCATTTCAAGACGATTTCTGAGCGCAACTGGCACAAGCTGCCGGCGTTGCTGGCGCGGATTGAGGCTGCGCGTGCGTCTGGTTTGGAGGTCTTTGCCGACCGCTATCCCTACGTCTATTCCTGCACAGACCTGCGGCAGGCGTTGCCGCCGCCCTACGATCGCATACCAGGCATCCAACAGTTTCTGCGGGAGTCGGCGGAGCATCAGTCCGAGGTCGTGGCGGCGCTGTCGCGCAGTGCGCGGGACGTCGCTGGGACCATCCTGATGGAGGCGGCGTTGCGCGGTCGCACGATTGGCGCTGTCGCAGCCGAGCGTGGTCAAAGCGCTGAGCAGCTTTGCATGGAACTGATCATGGCGGTGCCGGGCCAGCGCGCGGCCTTTTTGGGCATGTCGGAAGCGAACATGCGGGAGATACTGCGGCAGCCGTGGGTGTGCGCCGGGTCGGATAACGTGTCGTTGCACCTGGATGATCCCAACGACTTTGGCCATCCGCGCGCGGCGGGGACTTTCCCCGTTTTCTTCCACATGGTCGCTGAGGCGCTAGGGCCGGCGGAAGCCGTTCGCAAGATGACGTCTCTACCGGCGTCGGTGTTTAACATTCCCCGGCGCGGGCTGATCAAGCCGGGCTTTTACGCCGATTTGGTGCTGTTTTCGCCCGAGCGCTACGCGTCACATGCTGACTATGCGGGCAATAACCAAGCGCCCGAGGGCGTGCAGATGGTCATGGTCGCCGGCAAAATGGCTTGGGATGCGCGTCAACCGGCCGAGGTCGGCCGACATGGCCGTTTCATACCCATTCCGGCGCAGTGAACGTGTGTGGGTGGGGGCGGCGTGTACGCACCAGCGAGTTACTCATTTTTGTCGGAGTCGTTCCACTTGAACCAGCGCACGGCGTTGGTGGAGTTGTAAGTGGCCCCGAAAGCTGCCCATTTTTTGGTCTCAACGTGCCCGTCCAGCCACGCCACGTTGGCGCTGCCGTTGTGGTGGGTGCCGACGCCGTACCAGTAGTTGGTGTTGCTGGCGCTGACGCCGGCGCCAGTGAATGGCGCGTAGGAGCGGCGTTCCTGGTAGCTTGCGTCCTGGCCGTAGGTCAGATTGCCGTCCATGGCGATGGCCTGTTCGCTGGGGCTGTGCTGCAGGCTCGCAAAATGCCGTGGTTCGCATTGGGTGTTGGCGGTTGCCGCCGGCGAGCTCAGCTGGGTACGGCTGGAGTACCAGCTCGACACGTAGTTGTTGGGGCATTGGCCACGCCGATTCGACCACCCGTAGGTATTTACCTGCGAGGGGCAGTTGTAGGTCTTGTCCATCGCCTTTTCAATGTCATTGAGATTGCTGGTGGACAGCGTAATGCCTTTTTCAAGGGCGGCAAGGACGTGGAACCAGCGTAGGCCAGCCGTGCTGGCCGCCCCGGAACCCGGGGTTTGGAACATGAAATTCGGTGGCAGGTGCTCGCCGTAGTCGTCCCCATACATGAGCATCTTCATGCCGAGCTGCTTGAGGTTGCTGGCGCAGGAGATGCTGCGGGCTTTTTCCCGCGCCTTGGCCAACGCCGGCAGCAACATCGCCGCCAGAATGGCAATAATCGCAATGACCACCAGCAATTCGATCAGGGTGAAAAGACGCTTTTTCATGACGCAAGGCCTCCCGTATCACGCTCGAATTACGCAATCCTCAAATAACGGCTACCTCAATTTTACTACAATGGCGCGCTTAGGACAAGATGCGGTATTGAAAATTTTCGAGGGCTGGCTGTCCCGATGTGAAAATTTTACATGGGGTGCCCGATGGCTTTTGTGCGAGATGGTTTCTTTCTGGTTATCGCGGACGGATCGTCTTTCTGGTTATCGCGGACGGATCGGACGGATCGGACGGATCGGACGGATCCGATTACTGATCAGTCTGATCGGTCTGATCGTCTTTTTTGTTGTCGTGGACGGATCGGACGGATCGGACGGATCGGACGGATCCGATTACTGATCAGTCTGATCGGTCTGATCGGTCTGATCGTCTTTTTTGTTGTCGCGGACGGATCGGACGGATCGGACGGATCGGACGGATCCGATTACTGATCAGTCTGATCGGTCTGATCGTCTTTTTTGTTGTCGTGGACGGATCGGACGGATCGGACGGATCGGACGGATCGGACGGATCCGATTACTGATCGGTCCGATGATCTGCCCGATGTGCCCGATCAAGCAGCCGGATCGGTCTGATCGGTCTGATCGGTCTGATCCGTCCGATGATCTGCCCGATGTGCCCGATCAAGCAGCCGGATCGGTCTGATCGGTCTGATCGGTCCGATCCGTCCGATGATCCGCCCGATGTGCCCGATCAAGCAGCCGGATCGGTCTGATCGGTCTGATCGGTCTGATTGGTCTGATCAAGCATGCAGGAAGCGATTGCTTGTTCAGGGTGTGCGAGTATAGTCTTTGCGCTTTGTCGCGGAGTGTTTTCGATGTGTTGCAAAGGACGTAGGAGTTGGTGGTCATGGCTGACAAGATCAAGCTGGGTGTTTTTGGCGCGGGACGTGGCGAGCATCTGGTTGCCAGTGCGGAGCTCAATGGCTTTGAGTTGACGGCAATTTGCGACCGCAGCGAGCCGTTGCTGCGGCGAGTGAAGAAGAAGTACGCCGATCGGCCCATTGCGTTTTACAGCGATTACGACGAATTTCTCGCGCACGATTTTGATGCCGTGATTGTGGCCAATTACGCCACCGAGCACGCTGATGCGGTGATCAAGGCGCTGACGTCGGGACGGCACGTGATGAGCGAGTGCATGGCGATGTTCACGATGGCTGAGGGCGTGCGGCTGGTCGAGGCCGTCGAGCGCTGCGGCAAGGTTTATTTTTTCGCGGAGAATTATCCCTTCATGCGTCAGAACCTCGAGATGGCGCGCCTGTATCAGAGCGGCGCCATGGGGCGTTTTCTGTACGGCGAGGGCGAGTACATCCATCCTGCGACGGTGGACCAGCGGGTGTCGTTGATGTCAGGTCCGGAGCACTGGCGTAGCTGGCTGCCGGTGACCTACTACTGCACGCATTCCATGGGGCCGGTGATGCTGATTACGGGCACGCGGCCCGTGCAGGTCAATGGCCTGATTGTTCCCCACGACTACGATGATGACCACCAGAATGGCCTGGGCTCCATCAAGATGGACGACTGCATGAGCATTCTCATGTGCACGATGGACAACGGCGCCCTGGCCAAGATCATGCCTTGCGCCAAATTGAAGGACCACGGCAACCGCTGCCGCATCTGCTGCAACAAAGGAAGTATGGAGTGGGGGCAGGGCCATGATGGCATCCTCCGCGTCCATCGCGAGCCCTTTGACTGCCCGGAAGGGACAGCACCCAATGCGTGCTATCACCCTGGCTGGCCCGAGGGCTTCGAGGCCGCTGGCAGCCAGGGCCATGGCGGCGGCGATTACTTCACGACATACTATTTTGCGCAGGCGATCCGAGAAGGCAGCAAGCCGAAGATCGATGTCTATATGGCGACGGCCATGACCGCCATCGGTATCCAGGGCTACAAGTCGGCACTGCAAGGCGGCGTGCCCATGGAAGTGCCCGATTTCCGCAAGCCGGAGGTCCGTGACCGCTATCGCCACGACGAGTGGAACCCCGACCCGGCGCGCCATCGCGATGGCTATCCGCCGTCAAGCGTGCTCGGTAAGGTCGATGTCAGCG
>JAQWBY010000024.1:11484-22261 GCA_028706165.1 Lentisphaeria bacterium
CCGCCGATGAGCCGTGAGGCGAAAGTCAGGTCGTTTTTGAAGGCTGCCTGTACGCGGTCGTAGCTCTGGCGTTTGTAGGCTTCGTCCTCAAAAGCCTCGCCGACATAGAGGCTGAATTCGTGATTGCCCACGGCCATGAAGTAATCGACCTGGTCCATTTTTTCCTTGCCGACCTCGATATTGCGGTATGAAACGAAGTCGAGGAGGTCGCCGGTGTGCAGGAAGAGATCGCAGTGTTCCTTGGCGTAGGCGATCATTTCGTCCAGAAATACCGTGCAGCGGTTTGACTCGCCCTCGAAGGCACGGTGGCGTTTGGCGGCCAGGTCGCGCTTGCGTTCGTCGTCGCGGTCATCGACGTAGGTGAGGTGATTGTCGCTGCTATGGAGGAATGACAGTGGTTTGGGCAGACCGATGTCGAGGCGGGTGCGGGTGATCTTCATGCTGTGCTGATGCCTGGATTGGGTGGGTTAGGGTTGCAGACGGACAATGCGGGTCTCGCCAAAACGCAGGTCGAGCCGCAGAGTCGTTTGCGCGGCGGTGGTCAGCGCCTGGCCATTTACCGCGTCGGTAATCATGGACGCCTGCGGCAGGCGCAGCGTGACCGGGCCTTCGTGGGTCGCGTGGACGAGGATGTTCACCCCGTCGCTGTAGAGGACGCACTCGTCGTCTGTGTAGAGATGCACGCCGGCCTGCTGCGCCGCGAGGCGCAAGAGCTCGCGGGGAAGCTGTGGTGTCGCGCAGAAGAGGGAGTTGCTGCGGAGAACGACGGCGGCTGAGCCGTCGGGCCAGCGGGCCAGCACGTCGTCAGCCGGCGTGGTCTGAACGGCAAAAAGCAGCGGCGTGTTTTTGCGCACAGCCCATTCGGCGGGCAGGCCGAGTTCGCGGCCGCGGTCGGTCGCCAGCACGGTCTCGGGGCTGGCATCGCCTTCCAGGCGAGTCAGCGCGAAGCCGGTCAGGTCCTGCGACGCGGCGAGGACGACGCCCTGCGCGGGGTCAAGCACCGCCGGCGCGTGGCACCACAGCGCGAATTTGCCGGCGAGAGCCCGCTTGAGCTGCTGGCGCTGCTCGGCGTTCATCACCCAGGGATTTTGCAGGACGAGGAGGCGGCTATCGACCCGGCCGGCGAGGACGTCGTCCAGGAAATACTGGCCGTATGGCGCGCCCATGCGGGCGAAGGCGTGGCGGTTGTGCGAGAGCAACGGCTGGGTGACCGCCTGGCCCTTGTTGGTGTAGACGGCGGAATATTCGTCGAATACGGAGGCGACGGGCGGCGTGTAGGGGCGCGGCTGGGACAACTTGGCCGTTTCCATGGGCGCCAGCGCCAGCATATCGGCCCAGAGGGCGGGATCGGCGTACCAGGCGTTGCGCATGAGGTCCATCCACCAGCAAGCGAGGTTGCGGATGATTTCCTGGCCGGTGTTGCGCAGGAGAATTTGTCGCGATTCCCATTGGTTGCCGGCGTGGTATCTGAGGCCGCCGAGGTTGCCGCCGGCGGCCAGGTGGGTGCGGGTGTCGTCTTCGTAGAGCCAGAGCTTGCCGGCGCGCATGACCGACTCGGCGGCGATCATGGCGTGGCCGCCGCCACCGAGTTCGCGGTCGAAGTAGGAGATCGGCGAGCAGAGAATGTCGATATCCGGCGATGCGAGCAGCTTGCGGACGGCCAGGTGGCCGCAAGCGCTCATGCGGCCCATGCTGGCGAATTCGTAGCCGTAGCCGTAGAAGAAGACGGAGAGCCGCCGGCCCTGGCTGGCGGTGCGGACGGTGCGGGCCAGCTCCAGGACGGCGTCGGCCATGTCGTCTTGGAGGAAGAGATTGTGGTCGATGACGGATTGGGCCGCGCCGGGGACCAGGAGCATGCCGTAGCTTGCGGCGTCGCGTCGTTCCTGTGGGCTGGGCGTTTTGGCGCTGGCAAGGGTGACCTGCGGGTCGCGCCACGCCTGCTGCAGTGCTGCATCATTGGCGTATTTGCGGGCGAGCCAGTCGCGGAAAGCAGCTTCCTCCACGGGCGAGTAGCCGTGGAAATCCTGTTGCCAGCTGTCCTGGTAGAACCACTCGCCGGTGTTCTGGCCGCAGGGGTGATAGCCGGCCATGTTGTCGGGGTAGTGCTCTTCCAGGTAGGTGATGACCTGCTGCAGCTGCGTGCAGGCATCACGGCGCCAGGTGCGTGATGACACGCTGAAGGTGCGTGGGTGCTCCCGATTGTTGTCGCGCCATTGCATGACGTCATCGGGATGTTCCTGATACCACCAGGTCGGCGGCGCCATGCCGAAGCGGGGGACGATTTTTGCCTTGGGGTTGACCTGCAGAATCTGGCGCATTGCCATGTCCACGCCGCTCCAGTCGGGCGCCTCGCCCGGTTTGGGCCAGGGCATGGGGCAGGGCGGTGAGACGAAATCGACGCCGACTGCGGCGGCCATGGCCACCTGCTCCTGGAAACGGCCGTCCGCCATCATGGTGATGAAGGACGGCGACGCAGGCCGATAAACGCCTAGTGTCAGGGTGGTGGCCGTGTCTGATTTCAGCCAAAAGCGGATGCGGTAGCGATGGCCTTCCTGCAAGTTGAGCGTGGTGGCCCTGGTGTAGACGTGGAAGTCCGGCCAGGCGGCGCCGGCGGGCGGGTTCTTGATGGCGATTTTCAGGGCGGCGGAGCCGCCAGCGCCACCCTTTGGATCGACGCTGACGGCGCCGACGGTGTTGCGCTCGTCTGGCGGGAAGAAGGTCCAGCCGTCGGGAATGGGGCCGGTGGCCTTAGCGAAGTCGTCCAGGGGTCTGAGTACTGACCCGTCGGTGACGTCGAGCACTTCGAAGCGGTCCAGCCAGATGGTGGTCGGTTTGCGCTCAAAGCGGAGGTGGAAGGTGAGGGTTTTGTTGCCGCTTTCGAGCGGCATGCGCTCCACGTCGATGACCTGCTCGCCCTGCTTGATGGCAATGCTTGAGGTGGTGGGGCCGCCCCAGAACCAGCGCGGGCGTACTGCCGTGCTGCCGACCCGAATTTGCGGTACGCCATCGCGAACGGCCACGCGGATGTCGGCGCCAAAGGCGCTGAGGCAACACAAGGCCAGTACGGTGTTGGTAAGTCGCATGACAATCTCCATGATTTCTGCTCGTGAATGACGCGGTGATGTATTCCCCGGCGACGCAAGGCGTAAAACCATACTGGCATCGGCAACGATGTCAACGCGCCGCATCGACGGAAAGGTGTTTGGCGCTTACGGCAAAGGGCGCGTGGCGGGTTATAGTTGTTGCGCTTATATGCGTCGTCGTGGTTCGCTGAACGCGCCGCTTGCGCGGAGCGTTTGGCGCCCGGGAGCTATTCATTGCCGTAAGGGAAGGTGTGTCAACTCATGTGTCCGACCAATCACCCCTCGCTGTGCCGATTGCTGCCCCTCTTGCTGGCTGCCGATTGTTGTTTCGCGGCGGCCGCGACGACCTGCTACGGCGCCAAAGTGGCGAAAGCCATGCACGCCGATACGGCGGCGCCGACGCTAGTGTTGCCTGACGGCTGGCGCCTGCGCGAGGGCGAGGCCTTTACCGGCGTGAATATCCGCGAGTACTACTTCACCGTCGAGGCCGACGGTGCCGCGCTGCCGCCACCACGCGTGCAGCTGAGCTGGCCCGGCGTGGTGCTCGGCGAGGTGTACGGGGGCAAGGACGTGGTCAAGACGACCGATGGCGTGTCGTTCCTGGTGACGGCCAGTCGCACGCCCACGGGCTTCACGACGTCGTTGCCGCGCCTGGGCGCCGTGCAGATGGGCATTTTCCACAATCTTGAGGGCATGCAGGCCGGCGCCTATCGCGGCAAGCCTTACCCGGCGACGCAAATTCAGGCGCAGCTGAATTTTCTCTTCGCCGCGCGGGACATGATGCGCGAAATGGGCTTCGCCGACGCGCCGGACGCCGTCGATGGCGTCATCAATCTTTATGGCTTCGAGACCAATTTCCCCAATGGCCATGTCGATGCGCCGCCGCATTTTCACATTATGCTGATGTGGAATGCCTGGCAGGACAACCACGTGTGCCATTTTATCCTTGACGAGGCCGGGAAGATTGTCCGCAACGACCACTGGGTCAATGAAAAGGGCAAACGGAACGATACCCTAAGCGGTCCCAGACCGCTCGGCGCCAGCATGGACATGCCCGACCGCAGCGGCGCCGTGCGCTTCGTCCTGCGCATGCTGGCGGATGGCAGCGGGCTGGACATGACGGTGCCCGGCAAGGACCAGCAGGCGATGATCCGCAGCGACGCCCCCGCACGCGCCGTGACCTGCTATACGCGTCCAAGCGCCGCCAGCGACTGGCAGACCGTGGCGACGGTTACCGTCCGCGACGATGCCGCCGCCGGTCTTCTCGCCGTCACCCGCGACGCCAATGGCCAGACCACCCGCGAGGAATGGCGATACGACCCCTACACCGGCCGGATCGTGACTCCGGCGCCGTAAAATGCATGCCAGACCGGCGCCATAGCGGCGCCGCCGGCGGTGTTCACCATTCCGGGCTTTCGTCCCACTGTTGGAGCTGATCGGCGAGGGCGGCCTGGACGGCGTTTTCAAGATCGGTGAAATACGGCAGCAGCTCCTGGTAGTTGTCGGCCTGGACGAATTTGGCTTCCACGTGGCCGTCGGCGTAGCAAATGTTGAGGTTTTTTTTGTGATTGCCGAGCCGTTCGATGATGATTGGCGCGGTCCACGGCCTGGTCATTTTGTCGGGTGAGAGCGGGTAGATGACCATGTGGTATGCGGGGCGGGTGTCTTCCGGCGGCACTGACGGGCAATGGAGGACCTTATCGGTGCCGACGTAGGGAATGAGCAGGTCCATGTTTGGCGGGGGCATGCCGTTATTCGCATCGCTATAGAGTAGATACGCCAGGCCGATTTGCTTGAGATTGTTGGCACAGTTGATTTGCCGGGCTTTCTCGCGCGCCTGGGCCAACGCTGGGAGCAGCATCCCTGCGAGCGTGGCCATGGGAACAGTCATAGCAAGGGCAATGACCAGCAGGATGGCGCCAATGCCGAGGCAGCCGAACTTGCTGTCAAAAGGCCGGCCTTCGCTGTCGGCATTGACGGTGCAGATATCGATCAGCGCCCAAATGAATACGCCCAGGGGGACGACGAGGGTCCAGCAGAGCAGGACTGTAAGCAGCAGTTTGATCAGGCCGCGCTTGCTGTGGCCACTGTAGAAATTGTGGATGCCGAGGCCGCCGAAGAGAATGCCGAGGATGCAGTAGGCCAGGCGGCTCTTGGGCGAGGTGTGCGCGTTGGGGGTGCCGCCGCCGGGGAGGGCACTGGGGCTGGTGGGGTCGGGAGTGGGCGTGCCCAGCGGCGTGTTCGCCTGCGCGTCCACCAGCGGGCCCTGGCATTTCATGCACGTGTAGCTTGCCGCAGACAGGTGGTCTTCGATCTCGTAGTACTGTTTGCAGGCCTGGCAGTAGATTTTCTTCATGGCGTGATTTTCCCCATTCGTGGTTGTTACTGGCGCGAGGGTAAAAGGATGCGGAACTGAAGAACGCGTGTGAAATATGGCGCCCGGGAGCTGATTGGGCAAGGAAAGCTGATATAAAACACGGGTGGGGGCAGTAATTGATCAGTAACCGCCCCGGTGGAGAAAACCCCGGGGACAATTTACAGGAAACCCACGGCCAGTCGCCGCCCAGCCATCGGACTTTGCTTTCCGCCGCCCTTTGCGGCAGCGGGTTTCATAGGAGTGATTGAGATTGAACGCACGACATGCTCCTCTCCGACGCGGTGAGACTGGACGCGCCTGGCGAATGTGGCGCCCTCCAGGCGCAATCCTTTGTTGTTGTCCTACCCCGGGTTGCGTCGCCCTCCGGGCGCCTCACCCGGAGTTACGCATGGTCCGGCCCTTCGGGCCGAACTTGGCCGATCAGTAACCACCCCGGTGTTTTCCCCACCGGGGCGGTTGCTGACCAGTTACTGGCGCCAATCCGGGAAAACGCCAACTTCCCTTGCATTTCTGGGACGGCGCGTTAAAATGTCCCTTGACTTTCTAAAATTACCGTTCGTCGAACTGGGAGAAGGCCTCCATGTATCGTTTTGCTCAGGAACAGGTGGCGAGGTGGATCGCGGCGCGGCGGCGCAAGCCGCTGATCGTGCGTGGGGCTCGGCAAGTCGGCAAGACTTGGCTGGTTGAGCACGCGGCTGCTGCGGAGTTCGCGACGATGGTCAAGGTCGACCTGGAGAAGCGCCGCGACCTGCATGTTCACTTCGGGGGTAACCTTGATCCCAAGGTCATCGTCCAGCGTCTCGAAGTGGATAGCGGCAAGCGCATTGTGCCCGGTAAGACGCTGCTTTTCCTGGACGAAATTCAGGCTTGTCCGCGTGCCGTCATGGCGTTGCGCTATTTCTACGAGCAGATGCCCGACCTACACGTGATCGCGGCGGGTTCACTGTTGGAATTCGCTTTGGGTGAGATATCCGTCCCGGTTGGCCGGGTGCAATACCTGCATCTGTATCCGATGACATTCCGCGAATATCTGCTCGGAATCGGCAACGACGTGGCGGCGGAAACGGCTGCCCGGCATCCTGCCGAGGTCGACGTGGGCATCCAACGGCAGTTGCTGAAGGAGCTGAAGACCTACTTCTTTGTGGGCGGCATGCCCGAGAGTGTGAAGGTGTACCGCGACACGCAGTCGCTGGTGGAATCGTTCAAGGCTCAGACTGAGATTGTTGGCTCATACCGCGAAGACTTTGCCAAGTACACGCCGCGTGTTGATCGAGCCTGTTTGGACAGCGTGCTCTTGAGCACGGCCCGGCAGGTCGGTGAACAGGTCAAGTACACCCGCCTCGATGACAGCCACACCGGTCCCACCAACCGTCGCGCCTTCGACCTGCTCTGCAAGGCGCGGGTGATCCACAAGATTGCTTCGTGCAACCCGTCTGGGCTGCCGCTTGGGGCCAGCGCCAACGACAAGCGCTTCAAGGCCGCGTTGCTGGATATTGGTCTCTTGCAGAATATCTGTCAGGTGCCGGTGGACCTGGAAATGCGGGAAGAGGATTTGCTGGCTATGTACCGCGGCAAGCTTGCCGAGCAGTTTGTTGCCCAGGAGTTGATTGCCAACCACGCGTCTGAGCTGTTCTACTGGGCACGGGAAGCACGCGGCAGTAATGCCGAGGTGGACTACCTGGCGGTACGCGGTGGCAAGATCGTGCCGGTCGAGGTCAAGTCTGGCGCGGGTGGCAGTCTGCGCAGCCTGCACTTAATGCTCGACACCTATCCCAACTGCCCGGAAGGGGTGGTACTCTACTCCGGCACTTATGCGCAGCGACCCGAACAACGGCTGACTTTCATGCCGCTCTACTACGCCGGATCGCTCGGCGATTCCCGCCCGGATGTGGTGTGACCGGCCGAAATTATGCACTTTGCGTGCAATGGGACGCCGGAGGACGGGCGTCTGCGTGTGACCGTTCGGGTGTCGTGCGAGGAGTTGAGCTCAGGCGAGGCTGCGGGCTAAAAGTCCGCAGTACGGCCGGGAGACGGACGCTTGTTGCCAGAGGATGAATGCCGCCGGGACGGCAGCGATCCCAGGATGAATGCCGCCGGGACGGCGGTGGCGACGTCCATCCAGTCCATCTTTGAAGGAAAGTAATCGGTCACCCATTGATAATTGAGCCATAGAGCTTCTGGCTGAGTCAAACGTGCCCGTTTCCCTGGCCGCGAAGCGGCAGAAGCGCTGAAAGCGCGAAACATACCAGCCCAGGGCAAGCACGCTGAAAGCGTGCGCCGCCCTGGGTACAACGGTGACCATGTTCGTGTTCCTCGGCCCCTTTTGCCCCAGTCGGCGAAGCTGACTGGGGCAAAAGGAGCAATGGAACTCACTTGCTTACCTGGGATTGACATCGGCGCATGTTTGGCCGCCATTCTCAATGGGTGACTGATTACGAAGGAAATAAGCACTTGGGAGCATTCGTTCAAGACAGCGGGCGGGTTGGGGCATATATTGATGTTTGACTGTGCTGATCGTGCGTCCTGTTTGGCATTATTGTGTCATTGCGGCTTTGCCGCTTTGTGTGGGCGCCGATATTTCATGTAGTAATTCCATAAGTAAGGAGAAGACCAGATGCGTCCCCTAGTGATTGCGAGTATGCTATTGTTTCCGGTGTTGGGCCACTGTGCTCAGCGGGCGGTGTTGGAGAGTTCGCGGGCGATACCGCTGGCGGCCGAGGTCGACCTCGTGGTGGTCGGTGGCAGTGTCGGTGGCATGGCTGCGGCGACAGCGGCGGCCGAGGCCGGTCTGAAGGTCTTTGTGGCGGCGCCGCGGATGTATCTGGGTGAGGACCTCTGTGCGCCGTATCGGCTGTGGTTGGCGCCCGGTGAAGAGCCGGACACGCCTTTGGCGCGAGCGATGTTTTCGGACCCGACTGCCGAGCGTGGCGAGATGTTCACCTACGAGGCGTCCCTGCCGTCTCAGGACAAACACAAGGACAGCACGCCACCGCGGCTGCTCAATGACGGCCAGTGGGACTCGGCGGTCAGCCAAAGCGTGGAGTACGGCGGCGATGTCAGTGTCGTCTGTGATCTGGGTAACGTGCAGTCCCTGCGCGAAGTGCGGGCGAGAGTGTACCAGGCACCGCGCAATTACGCCGTGCAGACGGTGATCGTGGCGACCAGTACCGACGGCACGACCTGGCAGCCGGCGGGGGAAATCCAGAATGACAGCTACAACACGAAGAGCTACTTTGATGAGGCGCTGACCCTGGCGTTGCCGGTGGCGGGTAGTGCGCGCTATGTCCGTTTTGAGTTGCGTAAAAGCGAGCAATCGAAACGCCTGCTCGTGGGCGAGTTGCAGATCTTTGTGGAGAGGGCGGTGGACCCGCAGGCAGCGGAGCGGGTTTTCAACACCACGCCGATGCTGGTGAAGAGCTCGCTGGAGGAGTCGTTGATCGCGGCCGGGGCGCAGTTCGTGTATGGATCGCCGGCGACGGAAGTCCTGCGGGACAGCTCGGGCCGGCTGGCCGGCGTGGTGATTGCCAATCGCGCTGGTCGGCAGGCCATCAAGGCCAAGGCTGTGCTGGATGCGACGGGCATGGCGTGGTTTGCGCGGCAGGTCGGCGCAAAAGTAGCCGGGCGGCCGTCGGGCGAGCAGCTTTTCCGTCGGGTGGTGTTTGGCGGCGAGCCCTGCAGTGGTACGGGCATAGAGTCCTGCCGACGGGTGCCGTTGCGGGTGCCCGTAGGTGGCGAAGGTCCGGCGGCCTATGGTGAGGGCGGTTTCGGCAACACCGTGCAGAAGATCAATGGCCCGATGATGGAGGCCCATCCCGAAGCCTACGAGTACACCCTGCGCCTGCCTTTGGCGGACAGCTCCTTCGCCGTCTGGGCGAAGGCTGAACAGCTGGCGCGCGACCTGACCTTTGATGCCAAGCAGGTGGAAGAATCCGAACTGCTGCTGCCTTTGCAGACCGAGCAGATTGACGCCGCTGGCATCGCTGGCTACTACCTGGCGCCGACAGTGGACGGCTCGTCCATTCTGGCGGCGATCCGTGCGGGCAGCGCCCTCGGGGCGGATATCGCCAAGGCGCTGGCGCCGCAGACGGCGCCGTCCGGTGTGCGGGTAGTGGGGCTGCCGGCGGCGCAGGCGACGGAGCGCGCCGGCGAACTGCGCGAGACACTCGGCGGCTTACGGCCAATGACTGAGCTTGGCGAGACCGTGCCCGCGCCAGAGTCGGCCTTGCCGGTGCTGGGCGAGTACGACGTGGTCGTCGTTGGCGGCGGCACCAGTGGCGCGCCGGCGGCCATCAGCGCGGCGCGTGCCGGGGCACGGACCCTCGTGGTGGAGTACCTCCACGCGCTGGGCGGCACGGGCACTGTCGGCCTCATCGGGATTTATTGCGCGGGTTACCGCGAGGGCTTTACCGCCGAAGTGGATCGCGGCATCAAAGCGATTGGCTCGCCGACCTACGTGGTGGGTAAGCAGGAGTACTGGCGTCGGGAAATCCGGCAGGCCGGTGGCGATATTTGGTTCGGCGTTCTCGGCTGCGGCGCGTATCGGGTGGGCGACAAAGTCGCCGGCGTGATCGTGGCCACGCCGGAAGGCCGTGGCGTCGTGCTGGCAAAGGTCGTGGTCGACGGCAGCGGCAATGCCGACGTGGCGACTGCCGTCGGCGCCGAAGTGGCCTACAACAGCGCCGACGACGAGGCCATGCAGGGGTCGGGGCTGCCCTACCGGGCGCCCGGTGCCAGCTACATCAATACCGACTGGACCTACGTGGACGAAGTGGACATGGTCGATGTTACGACTGTGATGATTGCCGCTAAACGTAAATACCGCAGCGCCTACGATCTCTGCCAGCTGATCGACACGCGTGAGCGCCGGCGCATTGTCGGTGACCTGACGCTTGATCCACTGGACATCATCAACCAGCGGCATTTTCCGGACACGATCCAAATCAGCCAAGGCGGCAAGCTGGACAAGCACGGTGCGCCTGTGCATCCGTACTATTTTGTGAATAACCATCGCGGTGGCCTGTCCTACACGCCTTATCGTTGCATCCTGCCTCGGGGGCTTGACGGCCTGCTGGTGGTCGGCCTGGGGCTGAGCGCGCATCGCGACGCGATTCCGTCGGTGCGCATGCAGCCCTGTCTGCAGAATCTGGGCTATGCCGCCGGCCGGGCGGCGGCCATGGCTGCCAAGGACGGTCTGCCGACGCGCGGCATCGATCTGAAGGCCTTGCAGGCGCACCTGGTGGAGATCAAATGCCTGACGCCGGATGTGCCGGAGCACGTTGATTCCTATCCGCTGCCCAGCGCCGAGCTGGAGACCGCC
>JAQWBY010000276.1 GCA_028706165.1 Lentisphaeria bacterium
GTCCAGGTGTGTGGGATGATGGACACGCCGAAGCTGTCGTTTGCGAGGCGCGCGACGGTGAGCGACACGCCGTTGATGGCGATGCTGCCCTTCATGATGACCAGCTCGCGCATGTCTGCCGGCAACGCCACATCAAGCACAAAGTCGTCGCCATCCCGGCCAATGTGCGTCACCTCGCTGCTGCAGTCCACGTGGCCGCTGACGAGATGACCGCCGAGGGCGTCGCCCAGGCGCAGAGCCCGCTCCAAGTTGACGCGGCTGCCCGAGCGACAAGCGCCGAGGTTGGTCCGCGACAGGGTCTCGCGCAGGGAGTGAAAGGACAGGCTGTCGGCGCCAATGGCTTCTACTGTCAGGCAGGCGCCATTGACGGCGATGCTGTCGCCGACGCGGATGGCGGCCGTCGGCAACGCGCAGCGCACGGAAAGTTTCGCGGCCTTGCCGGCGCTGTTCAGCGCGGTGACCGAGCCGATATCTTCAATCAAGCCGGTAAACATCTTTGCAGTACCCCGTGATGAGCAGATCGTCGCCCACTGAGCGACTACGCATGTTGATGAGTTCCTTTGCCTCCGCGAGTGCCAACGGGTTGTCGCCGCCCACGACCGGACGGCTGCCACGACCACAGAGGATCTTCGGGGCAACAAAAAAAGCCACTTTGTTGACGATGCCCGCGCGCAGCGCCGACGCGGCCAGTTCGCCGCCGCCTTCGAGCAGCAGCGCGGTCACCGGTCGTTGTTTGTGCCGGCCGAGCGCCGTCAGGAAGTCCAGCCATTCCTCGCGACTGCGGGGCTTGGCCAGGATGGGCTTGGGCCCGCCGTCGTGGAGCATCTTGAGTTCCGGAGGCAGGGCCGGCGCGGAGGTCCAGACGACTCGTAGTGGCTGCCGTGGCCAGTCGGCAGGCATGCGCACTTGTAGGGACGCGTCGTCGTGCCGGACGGTGTCCCCGCCGGCCATGACCGCGTCGGCCCAGCGGCGCATTTTCTGCACGGCGAGGCGTGCGGCCGGGCCACTGATCCACTGTGAATGACCGTCCGCAGTGGCGATGCGGCCATCAAGTGTCATGGCCATCTTCAGGCAGACAAAGGGCCGCTGGTTGGTGACCCAGAAGAAGAAGGCCTCGTTGAGGCGCCGGCAAGGCCCTTCCAGCACATTGCAGCGTACCTCAATACCGGCATTTTGCAGCTTAGTCACGGCGATACCGGCGTGCTTGGGATTTTGGTCCACGCAGCCCACGACCACGCGTTTGATGCCGGCCTTGATGATGGCCTCTGTACAAGGCGGTGTGCGTCCCCAGGTCGAACAAGGTTCAAGCGTGACGTAAAGCGTTGCACCACGGGCGCGTTCGCCGGCTGCCGCCAATGCCAGCGGCTCGGCGTGGGGGCAGCCCGCCTGGTGATGATAACCCTCGCCGACCAGCTCGCCGTCACGAACTACCACGGCGCCGACCATCGGATTGGGTGAACATAGCCCCAGCGCCCGCTGCGCCAAACGCAGCGCCCGGCGCTGCCATCGTATATCGTCTTGGTCATTCACTGTTTATGTTACACCCATTTTCGGGGAAGATGCGCTTGCGCGCTACCGGCCGCTAGGCGCCTAGCCGGGTAATCCGGCGGCCTATCTTTCCATGGACTGAATCAGCAGCCGGCAGAGTTTTTGCAGGTCTTCGCGGTCAGTATCCTCAATCAGCGTAATGCGCAACGCGGCACTTTCCATTAGGCCGTAGAGCAGATTAGCCGCCAAGTCGGCATTGGCCACGCGGAAAAGCCCTGTGTCTGTGCCTTCCTGCACCAGCTTCTTCAGTGTCCGCCGAAAGGCCACTGTGTGGCGGCGGATTTTACGCGCCACGGGCAGGTCCTGCCGCCGCTGGTTGATCAAGTACTCGACAATGGCCTGCAGAAGATGCCGGCTGCGAAATAGCAGGTCAATGGCCTGGCTCATGACTAAGATCAACTTTTCGGATGCGTCCAAGTCTGGATTGTTCTTGATGGATTCTTGGAAGCGGCGCCCTATTGTCCCGACTTGGTACATGATGGCGTTGCCGAATATCTCTCGCTTGTTCTGAAAATACTTGTACAAGGTGGTTCGCGATAGTCCGCAGACCGATGCCAGCTGCTGGTAAGTCACATCGGGATATCCACGCTCCCCAAACAATTTCAAGGCCTTTATCAGTATCTCCCGCTGCCGTTCATCATGATCAACGACAATTCCCACGTGATATCCTCCTTTACCTGCATTCTGGGATTCGCCCTATACCGGAGCAGTACCATAAGTTACAGTAATGCGCCGATCGTCATCCTGCCAGAACCCAAACGCAATTCGCGAGGGCCGTGTGTATTCGGTCAGTGACCACCCCAGTGGGGAAAACACCGGGGACAATTTGCAGGAAACCCACGGCCAGTCGCCGCCCGACCATTCGACTTTGATTTCCGCCGACCTTTGCGGCAGCGGGTTTCATAGGAGTAATCGACAGCAATCGATAGCAATCGATAGCAATCGACAGCAATCGACAGCAATCGACGCACGCATCCCTTTGCGGCATCGGTTTCATAGGAGCCATTGATAATAGATGCACACCTTGCCTCTCTGGCGCGGTAGGACGAGACGAGCCAAGCCAATGTGGCGCCCTCCAGGCGCAATTCTAGGTTATTGCGTACCCCCGAGTGCGTCGCCCTCCGGGCGCCTCACTCGGGGGTACGCATGGTCCGGCCCTCCAGGCCGAACTTGGCCAATCTGTCTGACCGACTGTCTTTTATCGCGGTCGGATCGGTCGGATCCGACTGCGAAAACCTGCCGAAAACGTTGTTACCAGAAGTCCCTAGAGTCGGTCAATCAGTCCCTTGTGTCCAAAGCGTCATTCTCCACGGTCCCGAAAGTCCCCACAGTCCCGGCCATGAGACGTGAGACGTGAGTCCTCGCCCCAGCGCCCCGCCGCCAATCAGTCCTACTGGTCCCTGGCGTCCCCTGAGGCCGGCCAATATCAATGGGTGACCGATTACGGCCTTGTCATCCGCAGACTCCGCAGATGAAAACAATCTTCATAAATCTGCGTAAATCTGCGGAGAAAAAATCAGTATGGGTGTGGTAGACGCAGCATGGCGGCGATAGCGCGGCTTTGGTCGTAGAGGCTCTGCCGCGCCTGGATCAGGACTTCGTTGAGCGGCATGACCGCCGACACCGTGCTGAAGCAGGCCGCGAAATGCTCACGCAGCGCCTCTTGGTCGCCCTCAATAGCGCCCGAGAGCAGTACGCAGGGCACGCCCGCGGCGCGGGCCAAGTCAGCCAGCGCCACGGGCAATTTACCGTCAAGACTCTGTCGGTCCGTCCGTCCCTCGCCGGTGATGAGCAGGTCGGCGTGCCGCAACTTTTCCGGCAGGCCAATCAGCTCGGCGACCAAGCGCGCGCCGGAGCGCAGGTCGGCCCCGGCGACCGCTCGCAGGACGAAGCCGACGCCGCCGGCAGCGCCATCACCCGGCTGGTCGAGGTCCTTCGCCAGGCCTTGCGCCTGCAGGGCCACCGCCCAGTGAGCCAATGCCGCGTCGAGCTCGGCGACCATGGCCGGCGTCGCCCCCTTCTGCGGACCAAATACCGCTGCGGCGCCACGGGGGCCCGTCAGCGGGTTGGTGACATCGCAGGCGACCTGCAGACGCAGCGCCCGCAAGCGTTTTTCACAGCCGCCGCTGTCAATCGCGGCCAGGCGCGTCAATGCCGCGTCACCGGGTGGCAGTTCCCGGCCGTCGGCGTCAAGCAGCCGGCAGCCTAATGCTTGGAGCAGGCCGGCGCCCCCATCAACCGTCGCACTGCCGCCAATGCCGACGACGATCTCCTTGGCGCCGGCGTCCATGGCCGCGCTGATGAGCTGGCCCGTGCCGTAGCTGGTGGCGTGCAGCGGATCCAGCTCGGTTGCCTGCAGCAGCTCAATGCCGCTGGCGGCGGCCATTTCGACGAAGGCGCGGCGGCCGTCCGGCATCATCGCGTACTGCGCTGTAATGGGGCGGCCGAGGGGGTCCAACGCCGGCACGCTGCGCAAGGTCGCGTCCGTAGCAGCAGCCACCGCCGCCAACGTGCCCTCGCCACCGTCGCCCATGGGTACGCAGCAGAGCTCCGCCGCCGGCAACTCGGCGGCAAAGCCCGCCGCAATCACCGCGCAGACGTCGCCACTGCGCATACAGCCCTTGTACGAATCAGTCGCAATGATGATGTTCATGCAATAAGCTTCCGTTCGCCAGCTGCCTCGGCAGCTGCACTCTACGATTATTCAGACCAATCGGTCGGGTGACCTCACCCCGCCTAGTAGTGTCTTCGCGCCACGGCCACGATGGTCAGCTAGATCAGCTTCGACAGAGAATAATAGTATGACCCCGCCGCATCGTTTTGCGCACTGCAAAATGCGATTTCCTTGGCCCGTAGGTAATCGGTCACCCATTGATAATTGAGCCATAGAGCTTCTGGCTGAGTCAAACGCGCCCGTTTCCCTGGCCGCGAAGCGGCAGAAGCGCTGAAAGCGCGAAATATACCACCCTGGGTACAACGGCGACCATGTTCGTGTTCCTCGGCCCCTTTTGCCCCAGTCGGCGAAGCTGACTGGGGCAAAAGGGGCAATGGAACTCACTTGCTTACCTGGGATTGACATCGGCGGCAGGTTTGGCCGCCATTATCAATGGGTGACCGATTACGCCCGTAGTCACCAGCGCCGTCTCACTACCGCTGCAAGCTGGCGCAACGCAGGGGCGAGGATTCACAACTTACGACCCATGGCGGGAACCGTAGGCACGCTTGGGACCGCAAGGAACGACGCATTGGCCCAAGGGGCAGATTGGCAAACGTCTGGCCACCCTCAGAACGCTCGTATCGCAGCCGGGCGGTGGGCTTTTCGCCCGCTGCGCCGCCTGAGCTCAGCAGAGGTGAACCAAGCGCGCCAATGACCCGTCCCCTCCCGCAGCCGGCATCACCTGCCGCAAAAACGGCGCCGGCGGCTTTCTGCACTCAAAGCCCGCCGGGGTGAAAGTATGCTGCTAGGTAGGCAAAAAGGCTATGGCGACAAAAGGCGACAAAAAATTAGAATAAATCCCCAATATGTGACTACTTTCCTCGCTTCGCCTTGCCAGATACGCAAGTATTATTATATTAAAGAGCTTTTGAGTAGTCCCTTTTGTGTATATGTCGACGCCCTGATTGTTCTCTATTTGTGCGAATAACCCAAGGAGCCTACTGTGATGTCTTGGAAACAACTGAGAAACAGCGTGCCTTTCACCCTCATTGAATTGCTGGTTGTTATTGCCATTATTGCTATTCTGGCCGCCATGCTGTTGCCGGCACTGGCCAAAGCACGCGACAAGGCCCGAGCGATAACCTGCGTCAACAACCTCAAGC
>JAQWBY010000277.1:0-2727 GCA_028706165.1 Lentisphaeria bacterium
ACGCATTTCATAGCGGCTGACTGCGGTACCCTCACCAGAAAGGGGGCGGTATTCGGAACTGAGGGTAAGAGCCCAGAAATCATCATCGCTGGCCTGTTTGCTTTTCCGGACCGCGTGGCTGAGTTCGGCGGTGCCGCCCAGCCGCCATTCGCTACTTACCTGGTGACTAATGTCCAACCCGGAACCCGATCGCACCCGCCGGCCGCTAGCGCTGTTTTCAAGTTTGAGGCGGTTGAAGGCGCTGGTGGATTCATTGAGCTTGGCTTCGACCCCGAAGGTGGCATTGTATTCGGCGCCAGCAGTGGGGACTTCCCGACGTTCAGCGCCGAGAACAAGATCGGCATAGCGATTGAGAGTATAACGCACATCGGCATTGCTGCGCGTCGCCTGGTCAGTGCCGGAATCACCGAAAGCCTGCTGATGGAAAAGTTCCAAGCGCAGGGATTGGCTCAGATTGAAGCCGGCACCAGCCCGGGCAAAGGGACTGCGGAGACACTCGCCGTTGCTTGCGCTACGCGATATGTCTTCCTCTTCCGTGTAACCCAACCCGAGCGTCAGTTCTCGCGTGTCCCTTTTGTAGATGAAATCGTGAATGGCCACATGACGCCGACGGTCGGAGCTGCGGTCGGTCTCAGTGTAAAATTCTTCCTTTGTGGACCAGCGGTCATTAAGATCGAATTCGCCATCAAAGCCCAGGGTCATTCTGCCGGCGCGGTCGCCGGACATGCTCTGATTATCGAAGTCGTTGCCGATATTTCGGTAGTAGAGACGGTAGCGAGCCGCGTCGTATTTGCCTTCTAGTTCCAGTCGCATGGCGCTACCGTCGCTGCCATCGACCGAGCTGCTCTGGGCGAGTTCGCCGCTGAGGACCAGGCCGGGCTTGAGTTGTATGGACGCGTCGACGCCCTCAAGGACGTGATCGTTGGGCGCGGACTCATCCCGAATCTGGGTGACGCCGACAGCCATGGTGCGAGCGGCGTTGTGCAGCTCGGCGCGGCCACCATAACTGTTGTAGTCTTTCGACTTGCGACTATCTACTTCATAGTCGACGACGATGAAGATCGGGTTGTTGTCGTTGTCCTGGGAAAGAACCGGCCGTTTGAAGAGAATGCGGCCCGTGTCGTAGTCAATGCTGTAGTCGGTAAAGCGCGTCATGCTGTCGCTCTTGAGAACGACGTCGGGATGCCAGCGGTCCCGAGTTTCAATGACAATGCGTTCGCTATTGTAGATAATGTTTTTATCCGGCAGAGTATAGTAGCCGCTGACGCCGCGTCCGCGAATTTCGAGGCCCTTAATTTGGACCTGGTCGTTTCGCGAGAAGAATGCGTCAACGTCAAGATAGGTGCTTTCGGCATGCAACTTGGCGCCGGTCATGGACCGCTGATAGGCGGCGAGCTGGGCTTTGTCCAAGCCGGTTTCAAAATCGCCGTACATGACGTAAGACTGATCTTTTTCGACCTTGACATAGAGCTTGTCGCGTGACTGGGCTTCATACTGCTGTTCGGATTCGTCGCCGTAAACCGGGTAATATTTCAGCGGATCCTGTTCGCTGAAGATTTTGCCGTCGTCGCGAGGTTTTTTGGAGTCATAGGACGTGGTCATGACCATGTTGTATGGCAGCGAGCCTTTGGCAAACCAGGCGATGCGGTTATCCAGGTCGAGCTTGTGATCTGAAACACCGCCTTCTCGCCCGCTGTCGCGGCGGTGAGAATCACTGACGGTGGTGGACGCGATACCCGATAGAATCCACGACCGTTGATGCGGCGCAAAAGTCACTTTGACCGTCTGATCCAAGTCACCGGCGATGACTCTGATCGAACGCGTTTCCGGTGTTGCCGCGGAGTTGAGGCGGATCATGGCCATGCCGTCGCGCACCTGTGCCTGATGCCCGGGCTCGGTCAGGCGCAGGTCCGGCGAAAGAATGTCTCCCTTATCCACCGTGACGGTCACCACCGAGCCGTGTCCGGTCGGCAGGCCCTTGTCGTCCAGCAACGTGATACGCAATTGCGGCTCGGTAAGACCGTCGGCCATCAGTGGGTTCGGCGTCACGTCGAGGGCAATCTTGACCGGCGTTGCTGCACGCAGCACGCTGACTTCACTGACCCGCGGCGTGTTGTCGCCGGGATTGAGGACCTCGAGTCGAAGCGTATTCTTGCCAGGATGAAGATTGACGCCGTAGTACAGGCAAGTCATGCGCCTGGCAACGACATCGACGCCGCGTTGGCCTATGCGCTCTTCCGGAACGACGTCGCCATTGACATACAAGGTGGCTTTGCCGGCAAGGAAAAAAGCCGTCTTGATGGTGATCTGGTTGCTGGAAATAAAGGTTTCGTCGGGCTCGGGACTGAGTATGAGCGCCTCGAATTCATGAGTGCTTGGTGCCGGCGCGGCCTGCCGAGTCGCCGGCGAGGGATCAAAGTCTGGCGCGCGATCTTGGTCACCGATGTTGACAATCACCCCTTTGGCCGTCTGCTCATGACGCACGGCCGGATAGCCACTGGTGCGCTTGCGAAGGCGCAACTGCAGCTTGGCGCGGCCCGCCTCGTCATCCATGTAACAGCGCAGCGAAGCCACATTGGGGTCGTCAAGCGCCAGGCGGTCGGGCTGCTTGCTGGAGTCTACTCCGGGAAGCATGACATGAACAATTCCCGACGCGGCATCAACTGCGACGGCGGCCAATAAGGCACTTTCACATTCGATTTCAACCCGGGTCGCCGCGCCTTCCGT
>JAQWBY010000277.1:2827-5364 GCA_028706165.1 Lentisphaeria bacterium
AAATGATATTTCCCTTCGCGATCAGTAAGGACGTAGGTACCGTCTTCCAGGATGAGCCTCACGCCCTGGAGGCCCGGCTCGGCATGATTTTGCAGACGGTCGTCATTATGATCCACAAAGACCCGGCCGAAAATGATCGAATCGTTGTGGAACATGCCGGCTTCGACCTCGACATCGACGCCACTTTTGGCCTGTAGGGGCGACCCCATGGGCAAAATCGCCGTGATGGTGACATTGTTGGTATTGCGGCCGAGGCGGGCATCAGTGGTAACCACGCAGGCATAGGCGATGGTCATGCTTGAGTTGGGCGCAAGGGTACCGAGAGTCCAGCGTAGGGTTGAACCATCCGCCGAGATCACGGGTTCGGCCTTCTTACCATCAAGAGTGGCCGAACCAGATAGATAACGGAAGCCTCGCGGCAGCAGATCGGTCAGTTGGGCATTGGTTAGGGTTTCAGACCCCTTGTTGTGCACCTCGACTTCATAGCGCAATGGATCGCCCATGTCAACTTTGTCATTGCTAACTTTTTTGTTGATGGTGAGGATATTTTCCCCGCCGACGACTGCCAACACCTGATTGGATAGCCGGACGGTCTCGGTTTGGTCGCTGGTAATGCTGAAGATATTGGGTATTTCGGTGCCATCCTTCGTACCGGCCGCAACGTCGACACTGAAGCCGATGCGGCCCGTAAAGCCGGACGGTATTTCAAAAATGTGCCAGACCACGTCGTGGGTCTGAGCCTCGTAACGGCCCGTAACGGTAATGGACTGGCCACTGCCCGTGCTGTCATAGATGACGCCGTTGGAAATGTTCTGCACATTGGTGAGGTAATCGCTGAGTTCGTCGCGAATAATCGTGTTGAATACTGGGCCAGGACCGTTGTTGCCGAAAATGTTGACGTAGGGAATGGTCGAGCCGATGCCGATGGTGTCCGGCGCATCATGGTCTTTGATGAAGGGATCCCAGAAATTTCCCGGCGCCATGACCCGCAGAATGCTGTTGGAGGTGAGATTGCTTTGGCTGGGGTCAAGTGCCGATTGGGCGCGTAGAGTAACGCGATAGCCCTGCCCGTCGTTATCACCGTTGGGCTGACCGCTCGCGGCGAGAGCGTCGGTGGGTATGATCACCCTCACGGCTATTGTCCGGCTTTCACCCGAAGCCAACGGTCCAGTGTCCGGAATGCCGTCACCATTGCTGTCAAACAGGGTGGAAACATTGCTTGGTGCAAACAGCGGCTTGCCGGTATTCGGATGCAGGAAAGGCGTGACGCCATCGGCCTCCATGCGCGGCACGATCCCACTGACGGCCATGATGCGCACGTTGGATAGCCAAGATGGTGGCAGGTTGGTCAAGGCGTCAATGCTGACGTTGATAGTGTCCGGCGCATTAGCATTATTGCGAATTGTGTTCAAGAAATATACCGTATTACCCGTGACCTGAGTGCCATATGGATTGGGATTGATAACCGGCACTCCGGGGTCGATGGTCACATCGCCGTTGTTGTTGAGCTCACCAAAGATGTTCCCTAAAGCCGCTGGTTCGTCATAGGGGCCGATCAGCACTTGGCTAACTCGGGACTGCACCGTGACGCGCACGGTGTTCGTCGCCAAATCCTCCCGGGCCTCGCCCTGCCGGCTGCGGTACTGCACCCGGCTGGAGTTCGGCAACAGGCCAGCAGGATGGTCCTCAGCAATCGCCAGCCGAAACGTGATCCGCGCCTGCTGCCCAGGGACGAAAAGGTCCGAAGCGCTGTCAAAGAGGACGCCGAGTTCGACAATCCGCGCGGCCAGCGCGGCTTCGGTGGCGCCGGCCAGCTCGCGCCAAGTGTCATCGCCAGCAAAACGAGCCAGCCGACGCTGCCCCGCGGGGCTGGCCGCTAACGTCCCTGGAACGTAACGAATCAAGCCGTCAACGGCACTGGTTAGGTAATCCCGGACCAAGACCCCCCGGCGGCTCACGCCATCAACCAGCACCGTCTCAGGTTGGGCAACGAGGCTGCCGACGTTGATCACATCCAAGATGAAATCGACCTGGCTGCCCGGAGCCGCAGATGTCACCGCTGACGCTTTGCTGATCTTGAGCACGGCGTCAAAAACCAACTGAACGCGATTGACATTGTCCCGATCTATGAGGGAGAGATCACCCAGTGACCGCGCTTGAATATCGTGATAAAGTTCAGGGGCCAAATGGGTACCGGCCGGCGCATCTGGCGGGATGTCAATGCGCAGCAGCAGATTGACAAAAGCTCCCGGCGCCAGCAGCTCCACCCGGCTAATCTCGTTTTCACCGCTGTCGAAACGGCCGTTGCCGTTGGTGTCAAGGTAGATGGCGCGGAAGGAAGGCAGAAAGCCGCCCTGGAGGAAAACCACATTGAGGTCGTAGCTGTCAATAGTGTTGCCGGTGTTCGTCAGCACGTAGGGGAAATATACGGTCTTGCCGGGGTCACCGTAGGCCGTCTGCCCCGGATCGGCCACGGTGCCGTCAGGGTCGAGGCGCACGCCATAAACTGGCGCCACAGGATTTCTGACGGCGTTGGA
>JAQWBY010000278.1 GCA_028706165.1 Lentisphaeria bacterium
TCACCACCAGGACTGCCAAGGGCTGGAAGGCTGCCGCCCCCGGTCTCCGCGAAGCCGAAATTTCCTTTGATCTGCTTTGCGCGGCTGGCTCGACCGAAGCCAAACTGTTCCTCAACGCCTACAAGGGTGCCCCTGACGGGAAGGTAACCTCCGCGAACTACGTCGCCATCATGATCGTTGACAATACCACTGACGGGCTGGCGTCCTTCGATGCGGACTGCATGGTCAGTGACTGCAGCATGGAGCAGAACCTTGAGGATGCCATCAAGCTTTCCATCAAGCTTAAGCCGACCGTCTACGATGACACTCGGCCACCGACTCTCACCATTTCCTGATCATCACGTCACCTTCATCGCACCACAGCGGCCGCGAGCCATCACCGGCTGCGGCCGCTGTCAGTTACCAAGAAAGGGAGTAGGAAACCATGCTCAGCTTCAAAGACAAACTCGGCCGACAGTGGATTTGCCGCGTGGACGTCGCCGCCATTCGCCGCGTGCGTTCCCTGTGTAACATCGACCTGGCCAACTCAATCATCGTTCATCCGGATGGCACTGCTGACACTAACGTCTTGCAGGCCCTGGCCAGCGACCCGTGCCTGCTGGTCGATACCGTGTTCGCCGTCTGCAAGGACCAAGCAGACAGGCTCAATGTCACCGACGTCCAATTCGCCGAAGGCCTCGATGGCGACACTATCGAAGCCGCCACCATGGCGCTGATGGAAGGCATCGTCGAATTCTTCCCTTTAGCGAAGCGCCGCCTGCTGACGAAAATCCTGACCATCGTGCAGCAGCAACGGCAGCAACAAATGAGCAAACTGGACGCAATGGAAAAGGATGGCACCCTGGACAACATCATCGCCTCGGCATTGGACCCGTCACCGACCTTATCGCAACCTGCGCCGCAACCCTCGGCCTAGACCCGGCGCCATTCACACTGCGCGAATTGTACGCCATGTACATCGAACGCGGCATTTACGACTGGCGGCAGACGGCGGCGATTGTCACCATGATTTACATGACCGTGCCAGCCAAGAAGAAGAAGATGGACCCCGAGTCAATCAATCCGTACATACAGTTGAAGAGTCAGGCAGGACGCAGTCGCAAATCCGTGTCTTTGGCCGCCATCGCCCAGCTGATGCCCGGCGTGCGAGTAATAGACAAACGTAAAAAACAACCCTAATTGAGGCAACATGGCGTCTCCTTCATCCATCCTGGCGGGTAAAGCGACAATCTTTTTGGGGTTGGAAGACAACCAACTAAAAGCTGGGCTTAATAAGTCCAGTTCCATGCTGTCAAACTTTGCCAGCTCGGCGTCAAGTCTTTTCCAAAACTTGACCTTTGCCCATTATGCGCTTTCTAATGTGGTGCGCCCTATCGTCGACGTTTACGCTCAGTTCGACGACCAGATGCGCCTGACCAAAGCCGTCACTGGCGCCACCGGCGACCAGTTCCAACTCCTGACTGACAGGGCCAAGCAACTCGGCCGTGACACCGCTTTCACGGCCTCCGAGGTCGCCTCTGGCATGACGGCTCTCGGCCGTATGGGTTTCACCACGGATGAAATTGACAAGTCGATTTCATCCGTCATGGACCTCTCCCGCGCCACCGGTACCGACCTGGCACAATCCGCCGACATCGCTGCCAATTCGCTGCGCATGTTCAAGCTCGAATCCTCGGAAATGAGTCATGTGGCTGACGTATTGACAGCCGCAGCCAACGGAGCGGCGCAAACGCTCCCCGATCTTTTTGAGGCCTTGAAGATGGCCGGCCCTCAAGCAGCCACGGCGAACGAATCAATTACCGACGTAGCCGGCGCAATCGGCATTATGGCTAACGTCGGCATCAAGGGTTCATTGGCCGGAACAGCTCTCAGACGTGCCTACGTCAACATGGCCAATCCCAAGATTCAAGACTTCCTCAAGCAGTACAACATCCAAACCGTCGACGCCACCGGCAACCTCCGGAAGATGAAGGACATCATCATGGACGTCGGCCGAGTCATGCAGAGCATGGGCACCGCCGAAAAAATGTCCTTTGCCGAGGAAGTTTTCGACATGCGCGGATCGTTTGTCGGCCTGTCGCTCGGTGGGAACGTCGAGGGTATGCAGGAATTCATCGCCAAGCTGGAACAGGCCGAAGGCGTTGCCGCCAAAACCGCAGCTGAAATGGAATCCGGCATGGGCGGCGCCATTCGATTGATGAAGTCGGCCATGGAAGGCCTGGTCGTTGCCATAGGCGAGACCATCAACGACCTGATTATGTTTGGAGCAGGTTTCGCAAGTAACGTCACCCGCAACATCGTCAAATTCATTGAGGCCACCCCAGGCATTGCGCGAGTTATTGCCGGCATTGGCGTTGCGGTCATTCCGGCGATAGCTGGCCTGATTGCCCTAGCAGTGGGCATGAAGGCTGCCGCTTTGGCATCGGGGCTTTTGCAAACCGCCATTCATGGTGTACAAACCGCCTTGACTGTGCTGTCCAGCCATCCGATTATTGCCATTCTCACCGTGGCGGCCGCTGCTATTGCCCTTCACATCGCGCGCCTCCGCATCATGGCGGCCGAAATCGAAAACACCAAAAACAAGCAGGCTCAGCTCAACCGGGAGTTGCAGCAGCAAGGTGCGGCGAACACCACCGCCCAAACCAACGCGGTCCTGGCCACCGGTGACTTTGATCGCCTGGCCGAGCTCGCGGAGCTATCACGCCAACAGCGCCTTACCAATGCCGAACTACTCGAAGCCGATGCCCTGATCCAACGTCTGGAACCCTATGGCTCCAGTTACTACGCCCAGCTCGATGCCGTAGCTGGATCGCTCACTCTCGCCGCCGATGCCCAGAGACGATTCAACGCGACGGCAAACGCCGCCCAGCTGCCAGGCCTGGAAGCCGAACGGGACAAAATCCTCGAGATTGTCAAGGCCATTGAGGCCGAGCGCGACGCTACAATCAAGCGCAATGGCGTCAGGGCGGTCATGCGCAATCAGGTTGTGCAGGAACAGGCACAGGTCCGCATTGACGAGCAGATGGCTAAGGTGAACGAATTAAAGTTGCGCATTGATGAATTGAAGAAGCCGATTCCCCTGGACGTCCAACCGCCAAAAGATATGCCGCCATCCATCGCCGATCTTGAAAACGCTGCCAAGACCCTGGCCGAGCTCGAAACTAAAATGGCTGACGCCGGAAAGACCGACGCGCAACGCAAAGAGGACGAGCTACAACGCCAGAACGCCCTGTATCAGGAACAGATTGATCTTCTCGCCGGCGTCGCCAAAGCAAAGGCCGCGCAATCCCAGCAAGCTATATCGGAGCTCAAAGACCGCCAAAAAGACGCGTTCCAAAGCCAAGAACAGCGCAAGGCCGCAATCGACGATGCCACCGCCAAGCTTGACGCCGCCAAGGAACGCAAAACCGAGGCTGGCCGCGACGTTGCCGGCTGGCAGCGTTGGCAGCAGGAAGGTAACGAACTCTTCGATCCGGCAAAGCTCCAGGAGGGCCAGCTGCAGCTCTTCCTCGCCGAAGAGGAAGTCAATAAACTGCAGGCCAGTCTGGACGAGTTGAACGCGTCGGAAACCACCGCTGACATCCAGCTTAAGATCGACGCCGAAACGGAAAAACTCGGCGAGGCTGACACAGAAATTGCAGCGCTGCAAAAACGCCTGGAGGACTACGAAGCGCTCGCCGATGTCGCCCGCCGAAAAGAAGCAACAGGAATCATGGCCGACGTCGCCAAGCGCGATGAGGAACGCAACGCCGCAGCCGAAGACGAAAACTGGCGCGCTGGAATTGACTCCATCTTCAAAACCTCGTCTATCGCTGATGCCATTGATCAAGCTACCCAAAAGCTCAATGCCGAGCGCGACAACGAGGCGAAAATTCGTTCTGAACTGGATGTCGCCAACGCAAACAACGACACCGACGCCATGCGCACGCTCGTTGCATCATTGCAGCAATCGCAAGAGCGCCAAGGCTTCATTGACAAGAAAATCCGCGATGCCGGCGGAGCCCAGCAAGAAGCCGAAAAAACCGGCAGCACCCTGGCAGCCGGCGCCCTCGCCGGATTCGTCACGACTGACGTCATGGCCATGCTTGGCGGCGGCACTGGCGGCCCCGAGGAAGAGACCGCGAAAAACACCCGGGCGATGGCCGAGAACATCGCCGTGATGATTGACGTGATACGCACCCGCAAGCCGGCCGCGTTCGCATAAGGAGGAACAATGGTCAAGGTCCGAGAACTGTATGCAGAGCGCACCCAGGTCATGGAGTCAAGCGGGCAATACGCCAGCCTGGAACTTATGTACCTGGTGGAAGAGGTAGTCGTCACATCAGAGATCATCTACATCAACGGAATATCGTACCCCGCAACCACGGAACACTATGCGCTTAGCGCCGTCCGCGCCGAGTCGCGCTCCAGCATGTACGGCATGGCCCGCCGTGACCTGCGCATTGCGGTGAAGATCAACGAAAACGCCTACAAGGTCGCAGTAACCTACGAGTACAGCGGTTCATCGAGCCCTGGCTCGGAAGACAACGACCGCGACGCCGGCGACCGCACGATGCAAATCTTCGGTTCAGCCAGCCAGAAGCATCTCACCCACGCACTCAAAATCGTTGACAAAACGAATCACCTCCCGGACGACGGCGGTGCCATCAACCGGGACCATGACGGTACCATCCATGGCGTGGATGTCGTTTCTCCCCAACTGACCTTCTCAGAAACCCATTACTTCACCTACAAGAGCTTCACCATCCGCTACATCAAAACCTTGTACGAGCTGCAGGGCACTGTCAATGACGGCGCCTTTCGAGGATTTGAGAAGGGCGAGGTCCGATTCGACACGTTCACGGCCAGTCGCAAGGGGTCCAAGCGCAGTGACCTCTATGAGGTCACTTTCAACTTCACGGTCATCCCCAACCAGCCAGCCATGGAACAACATGGGCTAAGCATTCCCGCCAAGGAGGGACACGATTACCTGTGGCTGCACACCCTGCGAAAGACCGACGCCGACACGGATAGCCTGCGTTTTTCTTCTGGCTTGACCAGCGACGTCGACGGCTATTACATCGGCCGCGTATATCCGCGAGCGAACTTCGCACGCCTGAAAATCAAAACATCGGCATTCAGTCCAATCGGAGATATATAAGTGTTCAAGAAGGTCACATCCGGCGATGCCATCGAGGTCAAGGCCAATGAATGGAACGCCATGCTGGGAGCAGCCGAGGCAGAGATCAATCGCCGAGGCGGGCAGGCGGCATGGGCTCTCAAAAGCACCCTCCCGGCCGGATGCTCCTGGGCCGTTAACGGCACCGGGAAAAACATCACCGCTGGTGACGTCGTCGCTGTGGCTGGATTCGCCGTCA
>JAQWBY010000279.1 GCA_028706165.1 Lentisphaeria bacterium
TACTCGTGTCGCAGCGCCTCAATGGGGTCGAGCTTGGCTGCTCTCATCGCCGGGTAGATCCCGAAGACCATACCCACCGTGACGCTGATGCCCAGCGAGAGCACCAGGCTGTACATGCTGACCATCGTCGGCATGCCGGCAACCAGCGTGATCACCCAAGGGATAAACAGCCCGACACCGATGCCCACCAAACCGCCGGTGAAGGACAGCACCACCGTTTCAATCAGGAACTGCGAGATGATCTGTCGTTGCTTGGCGCCAATGGCCCGGCGGATGCCGATTTCCCGCGTGCGCTCGGTCACACTGGCCAGCATGATATTCATGATGCCGATACCGCCAACCAGCAGACTGATGCCGGCAATCGCGCCCAAGACGATATTAAAGGTGCGTTTGGTCGCCTCTGCCTGCCGCAACAGCGCCAGCGGCACGCTGATGCCGTAGTCCTTCTTCTTGTGGAAGAGTCCCAGCATCCGCTCAACTGCGGCCGCTGTCGCCTCGACATGTTCTTCCTTATCCACTTCAACGATCAGCTGGTGCAGTTCGACCAATTCGCGAATGTTAGTACCAGACTTGTTCTGCGTGAAAAAATCACCGAAGTGGTCGCGGGCGGCAGTGAAGGGAATGTATGCGTCGGTTTGCTGATCCGGTGTCTGCATGGCGCCCTCGCTGGCGCCTTCGCTACGGACAATACCGATGATCTCGTAGTAGTTCGAGCCAATGCGCAGGCTTTCGCCAATGACCGACTCAGTCGCCATCAGGCGTCGCGCGCCATGTTCGGTAAGCACGGCGACATTGCTGCGCTCGTCAATATCACGGCGTTCCAGTAAACGACCGGCGATAACCGGCCTCTGGACCAGATCAAACCACACCTCGTTGGTGCCGACAATACGCATCTCCAGCGTGCGCTTGCCCATGCGGGCGCTTTTCTGCACTATCTTCACCGGCACAATACGCGAAACTGTCGGGATGGTCTCGGCGAGCCGTTGCTCGTCCTCGTAGAGCAGCCCGTAGATGCTGATGCGCACCCGCACATTGGCCGCGTCCTGTTCGTCGGCGGGTTTCTGGGCGGTAATGATGATGTTGCGGCTACCCAAGCGGCGGATTTGCGCCAGTGCTTCGGCACTGGCGCCCTCGCCGACAGCCAGCATGGCAATGACGCTGCCGACGCCGAAGACCAGTCCCAGCATGGTCAGACACGAGCGCAATTTGTGCAGCATAAGATTCTTGATGCCCAGCTGCACATCACGATAAAATCGCCCCGGTGATAGCTTCATGGCTCAGCCCTCCACTTTCTGGATCTTGCCATCGCGCATATACAGGCGCTTCCGGGCGAACTTGGCGATATCTGGCTCGTGGGTGACCATGATGATGGTCTTGCCTTCCTGGTTGAGTTTCTGCAATAGCTCAATGATTTCCATACTGGTGGCCGAATCGAGATTGCCGGTCGGCTCGTCCGCCAGCAAGAAAACGGGGTCGTTCGACAGCGCCCGCGCAATGGCCACGCGCTGCTGCTGCCCGCCGGACAACTCCGTCGGGCGGTGCCGCAGGCGCTCCTCCAGTCCCACCAACTTGGCCAGACTGTGCGCGCGATCCGTACGCTCCTTTGCCGACCAGCCCAGGTAATACAGCGGCAAGGCGATGTTCTCTTCTACCGTCAACTGCGGAATCAGATTGAAACTCTGGAAAATGAAACCCAGGTACTTTAGGCGAATGTCGCTGAGCTCATTGTCGTCCAGTATGCTTACGTCTCGCCCTGAGAGGTAATAACTCCCCGATGTCGGCCGGTCCAGGCAGCCCAGCAGATTGAGCATCGTACTCTTGCCTGAACCACTGGGGCCCATGATCGCCCAAAAACTGCCCTTGTCAAAATCGGCACTGACGCCATCAAGCGCCCGCACTTCCTGCGTGCCCATTTTGTAGATCTTGTAAAGGTCCACCAGCTGGACGGCGTAATCGCCCTGTTGTTTTATTGCTTCTGTCATGCTGAGGTCCCCCTTCTCATGGCTGGACCGGTGGCGGCACGGCAGCGCCATCAGGTGGCGGCACGGCAGCGCCATCAGGTGGCGGCGGGGCGGCATCGGCACCGCCGCCTTCGCTGCGGCGTGGGCGGCGTCGGCGCTCGCCGCCCTCGGTGCCATCCCCAGCGGGTGCCGTGCCATCGCCACGTTGTTCGCGCATGCGACGGCCCATGGCTTCGCGTTCTTCGGGTGTCATGCTTTCGAAGCGCTTGCGCATGGCTTCGCGTTCTTCGGCGCTCATGTTTTCAAAACGCCGGCGGCCGCCTTCGCGACGGGAGCCGGCGGCAGGCGCGCCGTTTTCAGCCGCACCGGCACCCGGCGCGGCGACATCAGCCCCGCCGCCGTTGTGGGGCCGGCGGCGGTTGTTGGCGGCCTGCCGGGCCGCCTCGTTGTTTTCGGCTTCTTCGCGGGTCGGTATTTTCATATCGACGACTTCTTCGCTGGCGCGGAGTGACACGGCCTCGTGCAGGGGCGGCGTCACCAGCACCTCATCGCCGACTTTGAGACCAGACAGAATGCGCACCATGCGATTGTTGTCCATGCCGATTTCCACGTCGCGACGCTCGACGCTGTCACCTTGCCGGACGTAGACAACAGGCGTGCCGGCGGCGCGCACGACGCACTGCACGGGCACGAACATGGCCTTGGTGTACTGCTCAATGATAATCTCAGCTTCGCAGTTCATGCCGGATTTGAGCACGCCGTCGCCGCCATCAATGCTCACTGTCGTGTTGTAAATTTTCAGATCGGGATTCATAAACATGCTCTGCGCGTCCGGCAAAGGCGCGACCTTGGTGATCTTGCCCAGGAACACCCGGCCCGGCAGAGCGTCAATGCGAATGCGCACCGGCAGGCCAATGAATATCTTCTTCAGGTTGGTCTCGTGGACTTTGATCTCAGCGTTGAAGGTGTCAGCCGTTGGCAGATAGATGAGTTCCTGGCGTTCAAAGACTTCCTGGCCTTCTTCGAGCGGCTGGGTGTTGGAGCGCCATGGCCCGCGGGAGCTGGTCGCGTAGATGACCAAGCCGTCCGCCGGCGCGTAAATCTGCGATTTTTCAATCTGCTCTTGGATTTTGACCAACTTGCTTTTCTGACGATTGAGCTCCAATTCACGCGCGCGCAGCTGCGCCTCGGCCTGCACCACATTGGCGCGGCTGCTGCGTTGAATGCGCTCCAAGGCCATGCTGCGCTGGCTGACATCGCTTTCCAGCTGGGCCACCTGCCGTTTATAGGTGTAATTTTTCGAGAGCGCCAGATTGTTCTGGGCTGTCTTCAATTCCAATTCGTAACGCTTGCCAGCCAACTTGTCCGAACGAAATTCGGTCTCGGACAGGTATTTTTCCTCATACAGTGTCTTGGACCATTCGAGCTTGTACTGCGCCCGCTCCAGCTCTTCGGCAGCGAGGGTCACGCGGCTTTCCAATTCATTGAGGGTCTTAGGATACTCGCCTTCTTGATATTTGATCAAATCCTCTTTGGCAAAGCGCAGGTCCAGCTCGGCCTTGTCCACATCGGCCTTGGCCTGATTTTTCACCACTTCGAGATTCTCCACCGCTTGAACATGAGAAGCCTGGGCATTCTGCACCGTGATTTCCTGGTTGACGAGATTGTCCTTCTGGGTCGACGAGTCCAATTCGACCAGCAGATCGCCTTCCTTGACCCGCTGGCCTTCCGGCACGATAAAGAGGATGGACACGCGGCCCTCGACCTGACTTTTGATCACGAGCTGTTCACGAGGTTTGATGCTGCCTGACTCCGTCAGATTAATCACCAACGGGCCCTCTTCCACTTTGGCGAAGATCTGCTTGGCCTGCTCGCCAGCCTTCGTCCGCTGCTCTTGCCAACGCAAATACCACTTCCCGCCAAACACTGCCACCAACGCCACCAGCAGCAGCACAAACCATTTCTTGCCACGCGTCTTTTTCATCTCTTGCCCCTGTTGTTTCTTGTGTTTATACCATTTATTATCAAGCAATTACTGGCAATAATCGGCTCAAGGCGTGCTGAAATCGAGCTCCTGCCAGCGGCCGTCGACATCGACGGCGAGGACGCCGAGCTCGCGCTGAAATTCCAACTCGTTGGTGCGGTAGGAGACAATGGCCGAATTAAGCGAATTCTGAGCTGACAACAGCGCGTTCTGCGCTTCCAGGACGTCGCGGATTTCCGCACGGCCGGCCTTGAGCAGCAGGTCGGTGCTCTTCACCCGGCGTTCAGCCAGAGTCACGGCCTGCCGCTGAATGATCACGCTGGAGCGATTCGACTGCAAGCTGCGCAGTTTCGCGCGCACACTTTGCTTAATCCCATCTTCATAGCCTTGAAAACTGCGCACGGCCTTTTCCAGGCTGATCAGGCTATTGCGGTAATTGTTCCGTTCACGAGTCCGTTCAAAGGGCAAATCCAGGTAAAGGAACGATGAGTAGCTGCCCACGGATGGCCGAAAATCGCCATTATCCAGGCCAGCTTGGCCCAGCGAACGGCCCTCGCCCACGGCCGCTCGACCGCCCAGCGTCAACTCCGCCCGTAACGCGTCTTCGGCAATCAGCACTTTGCGCTGCGCGTCCTCAATACGATCGAGGTAGTTGCGCAAATCCGGCCGCGTTGTCAAGGCAATGCGAACAGCGCGTTCGAGTTCAATTTCGTTGGGACCGGCGTTGCTGTTATCCAAATCCCGAAGCTCCACCGGCGCCTCGGCGTCAGGTACTTTTCCCGAGTAGTCCGTGATATCGGCAGTGGACATCATATCCGCAAAGCGCTGCTGCAAGTCCTGCAATTCGTCCTGCCGGGGTATGACCTCGGCATCCGGCGGCAGACCCAAGAGAATACGAAAACTGTCCAGGGAATTGGCGTAAGCTTCGCGGGCGTTGATCCAGTTATTGCGGGCGTTGAGTTCGTCCTGCACGGCCTGGTCAAACTGGTATTCTGGCATCAGACCGGCATCGGCCATGCGCCGTGATCGGCGGGTAGAGAGCACCACGCGTTTGTAATTTTCCTCCTGATTGACCACCCGCTGGGCTGTCTGCAAGACACTCAGATACGAACTGGCAATGCGTACGACAAAATCGCGCTTGTACTGCTCAAATTCCCGTACGGCGTACACCAGATTCCGCTCGGCCTGCGTCAGTGGCTCGCTGACGATGAACTCGCCGCTGCCTCGCAACAAGGGCACGGTGACAGAAGCATCGCCCGTGATACCCCAGCTGGATTTCCGCTCACCAGTAAGCATCTTCACCAAGTCCACACTAATACTACTGGCCAGCTCGACGCCGTTCTTGAAGGTCCGCGCGATGCCCAGGCCGCCGTCATGGACCAGGCCAGTATTGCGGCGGGTGCCAT
>JAQWBY010000280.1 GCA_028706165.1 Lentisphaeria bacterium
CCGCCGGCCTGACCGAGCTGGGCTTCAGCGGCCTGGCGATGTCGCCCGAATTCGGCCCGCGCAACCGCTTCGTGTCCATCATCACCGACGCGCCGTTGGTGCCCGACCCGCTGCTACCCGGCGGGACGCTCTGCGACAACTGCGGCCAGTGCAAGAAACACTGCGCCACCGAGGCGTTCACCAAGGAAGTTCAGGGCGAAGTCGCCATTGAAATCGAAGGCCATAAATACAGCCGGTGTGACAAGAATCTCTGGCGTTGCGCCTGGTCCGAGCACTTCGGCTTGGACTGCGAAGCGGATATTCCTGAGAAGGTCGACGAGCCGGTCATCCTCGAGAAAATCAAGGAGTTGGGCATGCGTGGTGGCACCATGGGCTGCTGCCTGAAGTTCTGCCTGCCCCGCGACAAGCGCTCTTGGGACAAGGACTACTCCAGCGCGCCCATTCGCAAAAAAGGCGCCGTACCGGCGCGGCCCAATCCCGACCGTGGCGTGCAGGAGAGCATCCTCAGCAACGCGTTGAGCAACGGTGCGGATATTGTCAGCGTGCAGAGCGCGGCGGACTGGGCGGCCATGGGCTACGACCTCAAACCGCTACTGCCCGATGTGAAATCCATCGTGCTCTTCGCGGTGAAAGCGCCGGCACCGGCGCCCGCCGGCGGCACGGGCGAGAAGCTCACCGGGCTATCGCACAGCACGGGCTACGTGATGAACAAGTGCGCCTTCTACACGGCCGCCGCCCTCGAGAAGCTCGGCTACAGCGGCGCGCCCTATTTCATGGGCGGTCTGAAGCAGGAACCCGGCAAAACCGCCCTTGAGAACATCAAGAAGGTATGGACCGCCGCCGTCAACGACCCGTCGGCCGCCATGGGCTTTACCCTCACTAGCGCCGAACTCACGCCCACCGAGCGCCGCTCAGTCTATGGCGCCAAACCCGCCGCGCTGAACAGCAAAGACAGCATCCGCAAGCTCGCGCTGGAATTGGGCGCGGACGTCGTCGGCTTCAGCTCCGCCAAACGCCTGACCGACGCCATCAACAGCGTGCGCGGTGCCATGGACGGCGAGCGCATCCTCAATGCCCGCGAGACCGGCTCGCTGTGGCTGAACTCCCTGGCGGAAATCACGGAAAGCCAGCGGAAAGTCCATGTCCCGGCGGACTACCTGGCCAGCGCCAAGAGCGTCATCGTCCTGGGCGTGCGCATTCCCAAAGAGAGCAGCGACTGCCTGGGCCGCCATGGTGCCGAAGCCATCGGTCCCTACGCGTTCGCGCAGCACCAGAGCCATCGGACATTAGGGAACGTCGTGCTCACCATGAACAAAGTCCTGCAGGGCTGGGGCATGACCTGCGTGGCTGTGAACGACCTGGCCAACACCGGATCGGTAATCTCCAACCCACGCGGGGCCTTCCCGAATATCTTCGCCAACCGCGTCGCGGCGCTTTGCGCCGGCCTGGGCACCATCACCAAGGGCGGCTTTGTCAACAACCCGCAATTCGGCACCAATCTGCGCTACGTGGCCATCATCACCGACGCCGATCTGCCCGAGGACGCGCTAGCGGACATCCACGGCCTGCGCAGCAAATGCGAAGGCTGCGACCGCTGTCTGACGCACTGCACCGTCAAGGCCTACAAGGGCGAAGCAGCCGTGCAGGTCGATGGCCATCGCCTCAAATTCGGCATCGTCGAACAGGCGCGCTGCGACTGGGCACTGCGCTACGGTCTGATCGCCGACGAAGGCCAAAAGTGGACCGGCTCGAAGACCGACGTCCAGCCGCCGGAAACCATCACCAAGGAAGCGCTCGCCGAAGCCCTCGCCAAGCGCGACCCGATCCTGCGCATCCGCCCCTGCGTGGCGGAAATGTGCGCCATGGCCTGCCCGTACACCCGCTCGCAGGTCGATTGAGAACGCCTCCCCCTCGGCGGCGCCGGCATGACCGGCCGGCGCCGCTCTCTCTGGATAGTCCCGTGGCCGCACGCTTGCGTGCGGCGGCGGGGTGGACCGCTGTGTCCGCCCTCTGGATAGTCCCGTGGCCGCACGCTTGCGTGCGGCTTTACGCCTGTCGTGTATCTTGACGCCTGTGCTTCGGTGGCGTATCCTATACCGCGCCTATACCCTCAACTACTGACGCGCAGCGTCTTGGACCCCCGCATCACTGGAGCGCACGATGATCAGCATCAGCAAGGGCCGGCTTACGGCCACGGCATATCCGCAATACGGTGGCAATCTTGCCAGATTGAACTGGAAAGGCCTGGAGTTGCTGCGGACGCCGGAGCCGCCGGCTGTCCTTATTGACATGCCCGAGCATTACGGCCTGCCAGTGCTGTTCCCGCCAAACCGCATTGCCGACGGCCACTTCACCTGGAATGGCCGGCGTTGTGAACTGCCGCTGAATGAAGGCCGACCGCGCTACAACCACATCCACGGGCTGGTGTTGCGCCAGGCGTGGACCGTCGCCGACCAGGGTGATGACTATGTGGTCATGGAATATCGCTACGGACAGCACCAAGATGCCTTCGACGGCTTTCCCTACCCGTTCTGCCTACGCCTGAGCTACCGACTGGATGATGACTGCCTGACGCAGGAACTCGTCGTGCAGAACTGCGGCGATACGCCACTGCCCTACGGCCTGGGCTTCCACAGCGCCTTCAATGCGCCAAAGCGCATCCGCTTCACCACCGAGCCATGGCGATGGGAGATTCTCCTGCCGCGACACCTCCCCAGCGAGCGCCGTCTGCCCTGGGGCGATTTCGACCCCAACGAGTGGCTCGATCCCAGTCTGGGACGCATTTCGGTGCACACGCCGGTCGGCGTCGGCCAGCTCGCGGGCCGGCCTTTCCGCGGCGCCGTCCTCGACTACGGCGAACGCGCTTTTGCCTACGAAATCGACGACAAATTCCACCAGTGGTGCCTGTGGACACCCGAGCCCAACAGCGGCTTCATCTGCCCGGAACCCATGTCATGCATGGTCAATGCGCCGAACCTGGCCCTGCCGCCGGAAACCACCGGCTTTACCGACCTCGCGCCCGGCAGCGAGGTCAGCTACCGCTCAACCATCCGCGAAATTGCGGAAAGGTAGGGAAGGACTTTTTTTTGGGGGGGGAAATGGGACGTATAGGACGCAGGTGGTGGGATGGGACGTATGGGACGTATAGGACGTAGGGGACGTATGTGTATGGGACATAGGGGACGAATGAGACGAATGGGGAGATAATTCGGCTAATCCCCTACCCATAGCTCCTATCCGTCCCATGGTCCTATACGTCCCATGGTCCTATCCGTCCCCTACCCATAGGTCCTATACGTCCCATACGTCCCATACGTCCCATTCCACACCTTCCCCCCTTATCACGCCAGTTTGATGGGCGCGAAGAGTGCTGGCAGGTGGTAATTGAGCAGCGGTATGGGCGACCAGGTCAGCCAGTGCGGGTGCGAGGTATTGTCGCCGCACTTGAAGAAATTGCCGGTCCAGGCGGCGCCACCGCCGGTATGTCCGGCGAGTGGTCCGCAGTATGGCTCCAGGGCAGCGAATGGCAGTGCGAACTGGATGCACCAGGTGACCGGCGTCGTAATTTCGGGTTCCACGCGCGCGGGCATGGTGCTGCGCAGTTGCACCATGCTGCCGTGTTCAGGCGCCACCTTGGTGAAATCGACGAAGCCGTCCTCACAACGGCGGGAATTGCGCACGTAGGTAAAGAGATACGCGCCACCGGCATTCATTTCGAGGTTGAAGTAGCCGGGTCCCACGGACGGTTTGAAGAAGAATTCCACGCAGGAGTCCGTGCACACCGGCACCTGATAGCCCTCCTGGACCACGCGCACATAGCGGTCGTGGACCTGGTAGATACCGTAAAGAGCCTGGTCGTCGTGGAGGAGCCGTACAGCCACGCGCGGCCGGTGGTCGCTGCTTTCCGGCCGGAGATGGGTGAGCTCAGCGGTATCGGCGGCCGCCCACGCCGGCGACGACCAGTCGGCACTGAGCGCCGGTGCGGCCGTCGTGGCGTTGATGGTGTAACTCATGGCAGGTTTGGCGCTTGCGGGTGTCGTCACAGTTTGTCGTCCTTCACGTTGCGTAGTACTTCTTTGGATGCTTGCCGCCGGGGCCAGCCCCGTGCGTCCCGGGTCATACCTTGGGCACGGACAGGTCCGCCAGGAATTCCGCAGTGATCTTTTTGCCGAGGAGGAAGAATTTGCGTTCGGGGTGCCACAGCACGTCTTCGCCATTGCGGCTAGTGAGGCTCGGGTACACGCCGATGTCAATGCGTTTAAGTGGCCCGAGGCGTTCGCCATCGTTGTCCATGAGGACCTTCGAGTCGCTGAACCAGATGGGCTGCTGGGCGTCTGGCCGGTACTCGCCGAGGGCGATGAAGGCCGGCCGGCGGTTGCAGTGGGTGTCTTCCGGCGAACAGCCGTTGACGCGGCCGTTATTGTTGTGGTGGAGGAGGATGTAGCGACCGTCGTGCAGCTGATAGATCGGACAGCAGCACAGCGGTTCGAGGATGGGCTGGCCGTGGTCCTGGCGCAGCAGCGGCGAGGGATTGCTCCAAGTCACGCCGTCGTCAGCCGACACCGCGTACCAGATGCAACCGGCCATGGTCCGCATCACCAGGAACAGCCGTTGATCGGGCAGGCGGACAATGCTGGGTTCCTGCGCCACGCTGAGCAGCGGCTGCTGATAGTGCGGTACCCGCAGCGCCTGCGACGCTGGCGACCAGGTGGTCTTGATGCCAGAAACCGCCGGATCGTCGTCGATATTCTCAAAACGGCAGAATTCGATGACGGTCTCCCACTGTGTCCACGACGAGGTCATGGGCGGCGTGCGCACGGCCTTGCTCACCCAGCGGCTGACGCCGTAGAAGTACTTGCCGGCGAGATCACGCATGGGTATCTGCCAGATGATCCAGTTGGACGGCACCGCCGGATTGGGATGGTCGAAGGCGCTGCGCGGCATGGGCACGGTTTCGGGTTTGGACCAGGTCTGCCCGCAGTCGTCGCTGTACACGCCATCCATGGTGCCGGTGTGCTGGTGAATGACGTCGTCAATGCCCTGGTACTGGTTGTAGAGCACGTAGATGCGGCCGCTGCGGGACAGCAGCGGGAAACCCCAGCTGGCCATGCGGCCGTCGCCCGGCCGCCGCGGCCCAACCACATGCACGGGCGCGGACCAGCTCTGGCCACCGTCGTCGCTACGAGTGAACATGATGCGGTGGTCGCCGGCGCCCTCGTAGCTGCTCTGGGTCCACACGGCCATCAGCGACCCACCCGGCCCGGGAAAGACCAGAAAATGCTCGTTGCCAGTATCGAAGGTGCTGCCGTCAACGCTCTTGGGCACGTACACCA
>JAQWBY010000281.1 GCA_028706165.1 Lentisphaeria bacterium
CGGCGACGCCGCAGCCGTAGGCCGAGCCGAGGGCGGCGAAGCCGATTGCACAGAAAGCCCCGGCCTGCTGCAATGCGAGTTGTGTGGATTCAATCATGGTGCTGTTCTCCTTGGATGTGGGTCAGTGATTGGAACAAAACGTTGGTGTGAAAATGGGTTGGCGTGGCCTGATGGCCGTTCAGGACAGATCCTGTTTGCTGAGGGGACGATAGGGTTTGCCGGACCAGGTGAGGTCCATGTGGCCGGAAAATTCCAGGGTGTTGAGGCGGATGCCGTGCACGAGCACGCCCATGCCCGCCAGGGCGATGTTGAGCAGGTGTCCACCGGCAAGCACCAGCAAGGCCGCCGGGATTAGCCAAGGCGACAGTCGGTAGAGCGATGCGGTCATGTTGTTGAAGCTGTCGGCGATATAAAAGCTGGACATGCCGACCGCGAAGAGGCGGATGTAGGAGAGAACGTCGACGAAGCTGTTGATGAAGCTAAAGGGCATGTAGATGACCGTGCCCATGTCGCGCCAGTTGACGCCACAGCTGAGAATAAGCAGGAAGCCGACGACGTACAGGGCCTTGGCGGCCACGCCGAGTTCGGACACGCTGCCACCGTCAACAATGAGCAGCTTGGTCACCAGGAAGTTCGCCCAGAGGAAGAGCCCCCAGCCGATGTGGCCGAACGCGTCGCGGATTTTCGTGCTCAAGTAGGCGCGCCAGGCGCGGGCCAGGGACATGTGGAAGGCACCGAGGAAGAAACAAAGCAGCTTGACGTGATTGCTGGCTGCTTCGCCGCCTTCGGTGAGCCAGGCGATGCCGGAGAGGATGCGCGGCAGTTTGTCATTGGGGATGGCGAACCAGTTGCCAGAGAGCCAGCCGAAGCCGAGGATGCACAGGCTCATGATCAGCAGGAGATTGAGGGTATCGCGCTTTTTTGCATCGGTATTTTTGGCGCGCAGGACCAGCATGATGATGGTGAAAAACAGGCCGTAGCCGGCGTCGCCGACGAGCATGCCGCAGAAGAGCGAGAGGAAGACCAGCATGGCGATGCTGACGTCGGTTTCGCGGTAGCCGGGGAGGATGCCGACAAAGTCGAAGATGACTTTGGCCATGCTGAAGCGCGGGGGGATATTGAGCAGCGTGGGCACGTCGCTATCGTCCTCGGGGATGTCGTCGTAGCGGATGGCCCAGCCCTGTTGGCGGACGCAGGTGCGCAATTCATCGAGGCGTTTTTCGGGCACGTAGCCATTGATGAAAGCGAGGGTATCGCCGCTGTCCATGCCGTCGCGGGCTTTGGCGAAGGCGATGCGTTCCTGGAGGACGTTGCTGAAGGCCTCGATAGCGGCGCTGGCGTGCGCGGCGATGCTGCGCAGCTGCTGATCTTGTTCCTGCTGATCCTGGACGAGCTCGAGGATTTTCTGCTCCCAGGCTAGCCGGTCAGTATTGTCCGGCAGGGTGACGCGGGGGAGATTGAGCTCATCGAGGGGCGCCAGTGAGATGACGGCGAAGTAGACCGTAGTGGACGTTTTGCTGACCATTTGGATGACGGCGCCCTCGGGCAGTTCGGGGAGACGCGTTGGCGCCGCCGCACAGAGAGCGATATGGAGCCCCTGCTTTTGCATGGCGGCAAGCTGGTCTTTATTGAAGGTGCCCCAGGGTTCGAGTTGGGCGTAGGCCTTACGGGCCTGGGCGAGCTCCTCGTTAATGCGCTTGACTTCGGCGATGACCCGGCTGGCGTCTTGGATGGCCCGTTCGGGATCAGTGTCCGTGGGGTCGGGTTCGACCTTGAGGCTTTTGCAGGCGGCGAGGACGCGGTTGAGCTGTTCCTGCTGGCGGAGGAGCGCGTCGAGCTCGTCGGACGCCGGCGGTACGCATGGCAGCACATGCAGCGAACCGAGCCGCTGCATGGCGGCGACGGTGCGTTGCCGTTCGTCAGCCAGGCAGGCGATGGTCACTTTTTTCATCGGTTCAATCACGGCAGGACTCCAGGTGGCGATGCCGGCGACGGTGTCGTGGTGGCGCGGTCGCGGCGCTCGTTGAGGCTACTATGCTTCCAAGGCGGCGTCACGTTGCGCGCATTTGCCCTTGGCTATTTTGGAGCGGCCGACCGAGTTGGTTTGTTGGTCGCCCAGGTAGATATTGATCATGCGGATATTTTCTTTGGCTTCGGGAATCTTGACCTTCTCGAAGAGATTGACGCGTTGAGTGACGACGCGCAACTCCTGTTCGAGGAGGGCCAGCATTTCTTCGACCAGCAGCCGGTGCAGGTGCAGTTCGATGTGCTTGCGGGCCATGGCCAGCGCGTCATCGAACCACGGAGCGGTAGCGAAGAGATCGTAGTCAAGGTCGGCGAAATCGACACCTTGGAAGACTGGTACGTCAATGCCGGCGACGTTGCGTTCGCCGACGCGCCAAGCGCTGACGCCGAGGAGCTCGGCGAGGCCGCCGGCATCGGGGCCGGCGAGGAGGGCGATGGTGGCGGCGCCCTTTTCGGTAAGATCGGCCATCTGCTGATTGAGGTCGGCTATCTCCTCGCGGACATGGCGGACTTCCATCTGCAGCTGTTGTTTTTTGAGTTGCAGGGTCGGCAGGTAGCGCTGGAAGCGCTTGAGGGCGTCCCGCTGGAATTTCAGTTCATTTTTTGTCAGTTTAATTTTGGCCATAAGTCAGGGCAGTCTGGACTGAGGGGCGGGGGCCCATCAGTCCTTTTTATCCGCGTTGTCAGTTTTCGGCCAGAATTGTTTGACCAGGTCAGACTTGATGCCGGTTTCGGCGGGCTCGAAGCACTCGGCGAGGGTCTTCCAGCCGAGGTCGAGGGCTTCTTCGAGTGGGATATTGACGCTGAGGTCCATCATGCGCTGTTCGAACATGGCGCCGTATTTGAGCAGCTTATCGTCCCAGTTGCTCATACGGAAGCCCATGGATTGCTTCTCGAGGGACTCTTTATATTCGGCGTAGAGGCGGATCATGTTGTCCATGAGGGCGCGGTGATCGGCGCGGGTTTCGCTGTTGACCTGCTGTTTGAGGCGGCTGAGCGAGCCGAAGGGCTCAATGCGGCCGTTGACAAGGTAGAACTGGCCTTCGGTGATGTAGCCGGTGTTATCGGGCACGGGGTGGGTGACGTCGTCGCCGGGCATGGTGGTGACGGCGAGGATAGTGATGGAACCGGCGGTTTCGAAGTCGACGGCCTTTTCGTAGCGTGCGGCGAGCTGGCTGTAGAGGTCGCCGGGGTAGCCGCGGTTGGAGGGGATCTGTTCCATGGTGATGGCGATTTCCTTGAGCGCATCACAGAAGTTGGTCATATCGGTGAGCAGCACCAGCACGCGTTTGCCTTCGTTGGTGGCGAAGTGTTCGGCGGCGGCAAGCGCCATGTCCGGCACCAGCAGGCATTCGACGATCGGGTCCGAGGCGGTATGGATGAACATGACCGTGCGGGACAGCGCGCCGTGCTCGTCGAGAGTTTCCTTGAAGTAGAGGTAGTCGTCGTATTTGAGGCCCATGCCGCCGAGAATGATCAGATCGACTTCGGCCTGCATGGCGATACGGGCGAGCAGTTCGTTGTAGGGCTCGCCGGCAACGGAGAAGATCGGCAGCTTCTGGCTCTCGACGAGGGTGTTGAAAATGTCGATCATGGGCAGGCCCGTGCGGATCATGTTGCGCGGGATGATGCGGTTGGCGGGGTTGACCGAGGGGCCGCCGATGTCGATGAGGTTGTCTTGCAGCGCCGGGCCCTTGTCGCGAGGCTGGCCATTGCCGGAGAAGATGCGGCCGAGGAGGGCGTCGGCGGCGGCTACGCGCATGGCATGGCCGAGGAAGCGCACTTCGCTGTCGGTGGCAATGCCGCGGCTGCCGGCGAAGACCTGGAGGAAGACGCGGCCCTTGTCCAGGCGGATGACCTGAGCCAGGGAGGTGCCGCGGCCGCTTTTGACTTCAGCGAGTTCGCCGTTGGCGACATTGTCGGCCTCGACGGTGATGACGTTGCCGCTGATTTGAATGATACGGTGGTAGATTTTTCTCATGCTCGGCCCTGCTGGCCGGTGACAGCTGCTGTCGTGCCGGCGCTGGATGGTGATGTCAAGTGGTCAGAAAAAGGTCGTGGCCGCCGAAAGCGGCCATCCATACGGCTCATTTGCCGTTTTTGATGAGCGAGTCGATTTTTTCTTCGCCGGCTTTGAAGGTGTCGCTTTCCCAGGGGCAGTAATTCCAGTCGATGAAATCCTGGCGGAGGCGCTGGAAGAAGGAGCGGGCGGCATCTTTGTCGGGGAAGGTGAATTTGTGGCGGATGATGTCCAGGAGCTTATCGAAGACATGCTGCTGGCGTTCTGAGCCGCAGGCGCTGTCGACTTTATCGAAGGTATTTTGCTGCAGGTAAACGGCGTCGATGAATTCGCCTTTGAGGTACTGTACGAAGTCGCTGGTGGGGGTGCCTTCTTCGCCGACGACTTTCATCATCTGGTTGACTTCATTGCCGGCGCGGAGCATGGCGCGGGCTTCGTTGATCTTTGCTTTGGGGACGATGCTGTTGTATTTGCTCCAGCTGTCGAGGGGGTGGATGGCCGGGTAGCGGCGGGCATTGGCGCGGTCGCGGGAGAGAGCGAGGAAAGAGCCGACGACTTTCAGGGTCGCCTGGGTGACGGGCTCTTCGAAGTTGCCGCCGGCGGGGCTGACGGAGCCGCAGATGGTGATGGAACCTTGGCCGCCATCGCGGAGGCGCACCAGGCCGGCGCGCTCGTAGAAGCTGGCCACGAGGGACTCGAGGTAGGCCGGGAAGGCCTCTTCGCCGGGGATTTCTTCCAGGCGGCCGGACATTTCGCGCAGCGCCTGCGCCCAGCGCGAGGTCGAGTCCGCCAGGAGGAGTACGCTGAGGCCCATCTGTCGGTAATATTCGGCGAGGGTCACGCTGGTGTAGATGGACGCTTCACGGGCGGCGACGGGCATGGAGCTGGTATTGCAGATGATGATGGTGCGGTCGATCAGGTGACGACCGGTGCGGGGGTCTTCGAGGTGCGGGAACTCGCGGAGGATTTCCACCACCTCGCCGGCGCGTTCACCGCAGGCGGCGACGATGACGACGTCCACTTCCGAGCGCTGGGAAAGCGCGTGCTGGAGGACGGTCTTGCCGGCGCCGAAAGGCCCGGGGGTGCAGAAGGTGCCGCCTTTGGCGACGGGGAAGAAGGTGTCGATGATGCGCACCTGGGTGACCAGGGGCTCGCGGGGCATGAGTTTTTCGTCGTAGCAGGAAATGGGAATCTTCACCGGCCAGGTCTGGACCATGGTGATGTCGCGTTCGTCGTCGCCATTCTTGGCTTTGGCGACAACCGTGTCGATGTTGTAG